>CAKTTR010000001.1 GCA_934615645.1 uncultured Oscillospiraceae bacterium
TTCTTCTCCCCGCCTGTCCTCTTTTTTTCCATTATACCAAAAAGCTCGCTGTTACGCGAGCTTTCTTTGACAGGCTGACGCCGCGGCGGACTGATCTTACAGTCCGCCGCGGCGTCTTTGTGGTTCTTGTTATGCTTCGTTTGCCGGAAGGAACATCATGCCGAAGCTGACAGCCAGCAGGCCGCAGCTTGCCCAGATGGCGCTTTGGCCCAAGGCAAGCGTCAGCGCGCTCCCAGCCGCTGCCCCAGCGGCAAAGAAGACGATCACGCTGAAATAGGTCAGCGCCTTGTGGAGCGTGCCCTTTTCCCGGGTGCGGAAATAGGCGTGCAGCGCTTCCGTCCCGCTGCGCAGGTTGCCGATGCACATGGTGCTGGCGTAGACGTGGCCCCGGACCTTGTGGAATGTCTGCACCTGCAGCGCGCAGACAAAGGAGACCAGGGCGTTGGCCGCCGCGTTCCAGCTCTGCGGCAGAAAGCCGACGCCAAAGAGAATGAGGATCTCCACCAGGATAATGATCTGCCGCCAGTGGATCTTCTCGGCGCATTTATACCGGGCGTGGATGCTCTCGGCCACAAAAATGCCGCAGATAAACGACAAAATTGGGATCAGATAGCGGACGCAGCCGGAAAGATCACCTTGAAACAGCCGGGTGCTCATCAGGACGATATTGCCCGTCTGCGCATTGGCGAAGACGCCGCCGCGGCAGCAATAGGTGTAAGCGTCCTGCAGGCCGCCGGAGAGAATGATAAAAATTGCCGTGGCAAAGGCGTCCGACATCTGCCGCCGCTGTGTATTTGCCATGAAGTGCTCACCTCGCCCGAAAAATTTTGGTCTGCCCGGGGCAGTATCCCCGGGCAGACCAATCATAGCACAAGCCGTCTTGTTTTTCTAGTGCCGATGTGCGCGTCAGGAGGCGTTTTCAAATTGGCTGTTATACAGCGCCGCGTAGAAGCCGCCTTGGCGCATCAGCGATTCGTGGGTGCCGCTCTCGATGACGTCGCCCGCCTGCATGACCAGGATAAGATCAGCGTTTTTGATCGTCGAGAGCCGGTGGGCGATGACGAAGCTGGTGCGGCCCTTCGTCAATTCGTCCATGGCCTGCTGGATCAGCAGCTCCGTCCGGGTATCGACGGACGAGGTCGCCTCGTCGAGGATCAGCATCGGTGCATTTTGCAGCATCGCCCGGGCGATGGTCAGCAGCTGCTTCTGCCCGGCGGAGATGCTCGTGCGCTCGGAGAGAACGGTATCAAAGCCGTCCGGCAGCGTCTTGACGAATTTTTCCAGCCCGCAGGCCCGGCAGACCTGCCACAGCTGCGCATCCGTGATGCCGGTCATATTATAGACCAGGTTTTCCCGCACCGTCCCGTCAAAGAGCCAGGTGTCCTGCAGGACCATGCTGAACAGGTCGTGGACATTCTCCCGCCGCAGGTCGGTGATGGGGGTGCCGTCGATGGTGATCTGGCCGCCGGTGGCTTCGAAAAAGCGCATCAGCAGATTGACCATCGTTGTTTTCCCTGCGCCGGTCGGCCCGACGATGGCGACCTTCTGCCCCGGCTGCACGTCGGCGGAAAAATCGTGGATGACCAGCTTTTCCGGCGTGTCCGGATAGGCAAAGCGCACGTGGGAGAACTGCACTGCGCCGGTTACCTGGGAGAGGGCGGCGGTCTTGCCGCTCTCGTCGGACAGCTCCTCGCTCTCCAGGAAGTCAAAGATCCGGTGGGCGGAGGCGGCAGCCGTCTGCATATTTGTCAGGCCCTGGGCGATCTGTGTCAGCGGTGAAGAAAGCAGCCGCACGTAGAGGATGAAGGAGACGATCACGCCAAAGGCGATGGTCCCGTTCATCGCCAGGATCGACCCGTAGATGCACACGGCCACATAGGAGAGATTGCCGATGATATTCATCAGCGGCTGCATCACGCCGGAGAGGAACTGGGAGCGCCAGTTGGCGTCGTAAACGGCGGCGTTGAGCTTGTCAAAGCGCGCGCCCACCTGCGCGGTTGCCCGGCTGCTGCGAACGACGGCGTGGCCGGTGTACATCTCCTCCACATAGCCGTTCAGCGCGCCCAGGCTCTCCTGCCGGGCTGTAAAATACGGCTGGGAGCGTTTCATAATGAGAACGAGCAGCAGCAGCCCGCAGAGGGTGATCGCCAGCGCGACCAGGGCCAGCCGCCACTGAGTCACGAACATCATGACAAGGCAGCCCAGGAATTGGGTCGCCGCGCTGATGATGGTCGGCAGGCTGTTTGTCAGCCCCTGCTGCAGGGTGGAGACATCGTTGGTGATCCGGCTGAGGATATCGCCCTGGGCGTGGGTGTTGAAGTATTTCTGCGGCACCAGGTTGATCTTGGCCGAGAGGTCGCCCCGCATCCGGTAGGACATCTTCAGCGTCACCGTGGCCATGATATAGTGCTGGAAAAAGCCAAATAGCGCGCTGATGACATAGAGAATGGCCAGACCGATGCCAATCTTTGCCACGGCCGCCAGGTCGATACCGGTGGTCAGGCCGTCTGCCATTAGCGTCGCGATCTTGCCGACCTGGTCCGGTCCGACGATGGTCAGCACAGCGCTCAGCGCTGCCAGGACCAGTGCAAAGATCAAAATGCCAATGCTGCTGCGCATATAGGCCGTGATCCGGCCCACGGCAGAGGTCAGGACCTGCCGGTCGGGAAGTTGATATTCTTGCCCTCTTCGCATATTGCGCACCTCCTTACTGTAATTCCGCCGCGCTGAGCTGGCTCAGGGCGATCTGGCGATAGACCTCACAGCTTTGCAGCAGCGCCTCATGTGTTCCGTCGCCGACGATCTCGCCGTGCTCCAGCACAAGAATGCGGTCTGCGTGGCGGATGGTACTGATCCGCTGGGCGACGATGATCTTCGTCGTCTCCGGCAGCGCCTGGGCAAGGCCTGCCCGCAGGGCTGCGTCCGTCTTATAATCCAGGGCGGAGAAGGCGTCGTCAAAGATCAGGATCTCCGGCTTCCTTGCCAGAGCCCGGGCGATGGAAAGCCGCTGCTTCTGCCCGCCGGAGAGGTTCCGCCCCTGCTGGGCGACGGGATAGGCTGTGCCCTTGTCCAGGCGGCTGACAAATTCGGACGCCTGGGCCAACTCCAGCGCCGCCTGCAGGTCGGCGTCCGTATCGCCGCCGGTGCTCTGGCCAAAGAAGACGTTCTCCCGGATGCTGCCGGAGAACAGGGTCGCCCGCTGGCCGATAAAGGCCAGCTTGTTATACAGCGCGTCGAAGCGATATTCCCGCACGTCGGCGCCGTCCAGCAGGACCTGGCCGTCCGTCGTGTCATAGAACCGGGGGATGAGATCGACCAGCGTCGTTTTGCCGCTGCCGGTGGCGCCGATGATCGCCAGCGTCTGGCCGCGCTCGACCCGGAAGCTGATATGGGAGAGCTCGTTTTCCGCTGCGCCGGGGTAGCGGAAGCTGACGTCCCGGAATTCGACGCTGCCCTGCTCCGTCCCCTGGGTCCGCGTACCCTCGGTAATGGTGGCGCGCCGGTCCAGGACCTCATTGATTCGTTCCGCGGAGACCTGTGCCTGGGGCAGCAGCATAAAGATCATGACCAGCATCATAAAGGACATGACGACGTACGTGGCATAGGTGCTAAAGACCAGCACATTGCTGAACATCGTCAGCCGCGCCGCCGGGTCGCCGACGGGGATCTGATTGACCAGGGCCGCGCCCAGCCAGTAGATGACCAGGGCCAGGCCGTTCATCCCCAGCAGCATCGTCGGCTGGATCAGGGAGAAGAGCTTCTGGTTCTTCATCTGGATCTGCGTCATTTCCTTGCTGGGGCCGTCGAATTTTTTGTTTTGATAATCCTCCGCGTTGAACGCGTGGACGACGTTGATGCCCGTCAGGTTTTCCCGGGCGACCCGGTTGATCTTATCCGTTAGCTTCTGCACCAGCCGGAACCGGGGAATGCAGATGCACATGACTGTCAGCACCGTCGCACAGATGACGACGACGAACGCCGCAGTTACCGCGGAGAGCTCCCAGCTCTTGCCCAGGATCTTGATGACAGCCCAGACCGCCATGATCGGCGACTTGATGAGCATTTGCAGGCCCAGGGCGAGGATCATCTGGATCTGGGTGATATCGTTGGTCGTCCGGGTGATCAGGCTGGGGATGGAGAGTGACTGCATCTCCTCTGTGCCCAGGTCCATGACATGGTGGAACAGCTTCGCCCGGACGGTAAAACTGAAGCCCGAAGCCGTGCGGGCGGCCAGAAAGCCGCAGGCGATGGCCAGCAGCGCGCTTGCCAGGGTGCAGCCCAGCATACGAAGGCCGACGGCTGTGATATCCGCCGTCGTGGAACCGGCCGTCTTGATGAGCTTCGTCAGCTCCGTCATATAATCCGGCAGCTTCAGGTCAAAGTAGACCTGGCCTGCCACCAGCAGCAGGCAGGCCAGGGCCATCAGCCGCTCCTGTCTGCGCATGTTTTTTAAAAGTTTCAGCATAGTACCCTCCTCGTTGCTTTCTCAGATGCCGCTTGCCCGGATCGCGTCAAGATTGGCGGAAAATGCGGCGATGCATTTGTGAAATTGTGCGAGCTCTTCGCCGCTGAGGCCGTCTGTCAGCCGGGCGGCAAAGGCTTGCTGCAGCGCCCGGCCCCGGGCGATGAGCGGCGCGGCCTGGTCCGTGCAGACCAGGCGCGTCTTGCGCCGGTCGCCGGGCACGTCCTGCCGTGCCAGCAGGCCCAGACTAACGAGCCGGTCCACATGGACCGAGACGATCCCCGGCTTCACGCCCCGGCACTGGCAAATATCCCTGGCGGTATTATACGCAGGATTGTTGGCCAAAAACAGCAGAATATCCACAGCCAGCGGCGGCAGCCCTGTCTCCAGGCACAGGGGCTGCAGGACTCGGTAATAGGCCTCTGCAAATTTGTTTGCATTGCGCAGCATCGTCGCTGCGACAAAATTCGGTTCCAGCATAGGCGTCATCCTTTCTGATGGATATTTCAATATTAGACTATCTGGTATTATACTATCCGCGCCGCAAATTGCATGAACGATTTGTAAACATCCCGAAAAAAGAAAACCCCACAGCAAGCGGTATTCCGCTTGCTGTGGGGTTGAAAGTTTTTTCTTACAGCGTGGGCTGGTTGGCTGCTTCGATGATCTTGACGAATTTCTCCGGCACCAGGGAGGCGCCGCCAATCAGGCCGCCGTCAATATCCGGCTGGGCCAGGAGCTCGAAGGCGTTGCGCTCATTCATGGAGCCGCCGTAGAGGATGGAGATGGCCCGGGCGTTTTTCGAGCCGTACAGCTTCCGGATCGCGGTGCGGATGCTCTCGCAGACCTCTTCCGCCTGCTCCGGGGTCGCCGTCTTGCCGGTGCCGATGGCCCAGATGGGCTCATAGGCGATGACGACCTTGCGGATCTTCTCCTCCGGCACGCCCAGCAGGCCGGACTTGATCTGCATCGTGATCCACTCCGTCGTGATGCCAGATTCCCGCTGCTCCAGGCTCTCGCCGCAGCACAGGATGGGGATCAGGCCCGCTTCCAGGATGGCCAGGACCTTCTTGTTGATTTCCTGATCCGTCTCGCCCATGGCGCGGCGCTCAGAATGGCCGACGATGACGTATTTACAGCCTACGTCGACCAGCATCCCGGTCGAGATCTCGCCGGTGTAGGCGCCGCTGACGTTGGCGTTGCAGTTTTCTGCGCCGATGCCAACCCGGGTCTCCCGCATGGCCCGCACAGCCGCCGGAATACAGACCGCCGGGACGCACAGCGCCATATCGCACCACCGGCCCTTGGGCAGGATGCTCTTAAATTCTGTCATAAACGCCTTGGTTTCCGAAGGGGTCTTGTTCATTTTCCAGTTCCCGGCGATGAGGGTCTTGCGATATTTTCTGTTCATAGTATCCTTCTCCTACTTTATCTAAGGTTGCTTCCTGTATCAGCGGTCTGCCAGGCAGGCGATGCCGGGTAGCTCGCGGCCTTCCAAAAATTCCAGGCTGGCGCCGCCGCCGGTGGAAATATGCGTGATCCGATCGGCAAAGCCGAGCTGCTCGCAGGCGGCTGCCGAGTCGCCGCCGCCGACGATGGTCGTTGCAGCGGAATCTGCCATAGCCTGGGCCACGGCGATGGTACCCTTGGCCAGTGTCGGATTTTCAAAGACGCCCATGGGTCCGTTCCAGACGACCGTCTTGGCATTCCGGACTGCCTGGGCAAACAGGGCCTGAGAGGCTTCGCCGATGTCCAGCCCTTCCATATCCGCGGGGATTTGATCACAGGGGACGGTTTTCGTCTCGATGGCCGCGTCAATGGGATGCGGGAAACCGGCGGCGACAACGGTATCTACCGGCAGCAGGAGCTGCACGCCCTTCTGGGCGGCCTTTTCCAGCATCTGCTTGCAGTAGTCGACTTTTTCCGCGTCAAACAGGGAGTTGCCGATGGCGTGCCCCTGGGCGGCGATGAACGTATAGGCCATACCGCCACCGATGATGAGCGTATCGACCTTTTCCAGCAGATTGCTGATGACATTCAGCTTGTCCGAGACCTTTGCGCCGCCGAGGATCGCGACAAAGGGGCGCTCCGGGTCGGCCAGGGCCTTGCCCATGATGCTGATCTCTTTTTCAATGAGGAAGCCGCAGACCGCGGGCAGATAGTCCGCAACGCCTGCCGTGGAGGCATGGGCCCGGTGGGCAGAGCCGAAGGCGTCGTTGACAAACAGGTCTGCCAGGGAGGCCAGCTCCTTGCTCAGGGCCGGGTCATTCTTCGTCTCGCCGGGCATAAAGCGGGTGTTCTCCAGCAGCATGACTTCGCCATCTTGCAGGCTGGCAGCCAGGGCCTTCGCATCGGGCCCGACGACGTCCTTCGCCATCTTGACCGGCTGCCCCAGCAGCTCGGACAGCCGCTTTGCCACGACTTCCAGGCTCAGCTCCGGTTTAAACTCCCCCTTGGGCTTGCCCATATGGGAGCAGAGGATGACCTTTGCGCCATGGTCGATCAGATACTGGATCGTCGGCAGAGCGGCAACGATCCGCTTATCGCTGGTGATCTCGCCCGCCTTCAGCGGCACGTTAAAATCGCAGCGGCACAGCACGCGCTTGCCCTGCAGCGCAACGTCTTTTACGGATTTCTTGTTGTAATTCATATACCGTACCTCCTGATAAACCGGGCATACCCCGGGAAATTGCTTATTCTGCCGCCATCTTCCCCGCCGCGGAAAGGCCGGGGTAGTCCAGCTGCCGCAGTGCTTCAAAGACGGTGATGGCTACGGAGTTGGAGAGATTCAGGCTGCGCGCCTCTGCCCGCATGGGAATGCGAAGGCACTGGGCGGCGTGGGCCTCCAGAAACGGCTCGGGGAGACCTTTTGTCTCCTTGCCGAAGAAGAGATAGCAGCCATCGTGGAATGTGGCCTCGGTATAGGCCCGGGGCGCTTTCGTCGAAAGGCACCACAGTTCGCCGACCTCGTTCTTGCGGAAAAAGTCCGCCAGATCATCATAGACCCGGACGTCTACCAGCCACCAGTAATCCAGCCCGGCGCGCTTGACGGCTTTGTCAGAAATGTCAAAGCCCAGGGGGCGGATGAGGTGCAGGACGCAGCCGGTGGCGGCGCAGGTGCGGGCGATATTCCCTGTGTTTGCCGGGATCTCCGGCTCGACCAATACAATGTGCAGCATGTTCTCTCCCTGCGCGGGTCCCGCGCGTTGCTTTTGCGCCCGGCCTTGCGCCGGGAAAAAGCTTCAATGCAGTTATTCTAAGACAAATCGGTGGAAAATTCAACTGGTTTTTCGCGAATCAGAATGATTTTTTGAACTTTTTTTAGCTGGGATAGACCAAACCTACGCTGCTTTGTTTTGTACAAAGTACTTGCAGCGCCGTTTTAATGCCAGTCTGGCGTTTCCGAAAAAACCGCCGCTGCAGCGCACGAAATGAGCGATGCAGACGGCGGGGAGGTGGACGCTCAAACGGGCAGGCAGCGGGCCGTCAGCGCCGGGAGCGCCGGGAGGGCTGGAATGCGTAGCGCCGCGTCTGGCACGGCACCGAAGCCGTAGGCTGCGTGGACAAAGGGGATTCCGGCCCCTGCGGCTGCCGCCTGGTCACCGGCGGTATCGCCCAGGTACAGAGCGCGGTCGATCTCATTCCGGCGGAGCAAAAGCTTGATATTTTCCGCTTTCGTCAGCCCGGTCCGGCCGGGGTTTTCCGTGTCGCAGACGGCGGGGCCCAGGCCGGTGTGCTGCAAAAAGGTTTCAATATAGCCCAGGCCGCAGTTGCTGCAGATCATGAGCGAGAGCCCCTGGGCACGCAGCACGTCAAACGTCTGGTGCAGCTGGGGATAGAGGGTTGGCGGGTGGCGCAGCAGATAGGCATTTTCGCCGTGCAGGTATTGCAGGTAGGCGTCGAACCATGCATCCAGCGGCCGCTCCGGCAAAATGGACCGGGCCAGCTCCCGCACCCCCTGCCCCATCCAGGACTGCATCTGGGCGGCGGTGATCCGGCGGCAGCCGGGCAGCTCCTGCTGCCGCACCTCGTTCCAGTAATCCGTCAGCGGGGCGACGGCATCCCAGAGGGTGCCGTCCAGGTCGAAAACAACGGCCCGCTTCATGCCATGGCCTGCTCCAGCGCCGCCATTTTCAGGCAGATGCAGAAGACATCCATGGCCTGCTCCAGCTCTGCCACCGGCGGGAGGCTGGGGGCGATGCGGATATTCCGGTCCTGCGGGTCCTTGCCATAGGGGAAGGTCGCCCCGGCGGGGGTCATGACGACGCCTGCTTCGGCGCAGAGCGCCAGAGTCCGGGTCGCCAGGCCTGGCAGCGTATCGACGGAGATGAAGTAGCCGCCTTTGGGCGCGGTCCAGGTGGCGATGCCCAGGGGGGCGATCTCCCGCTGCAGCGCGGCGATGACAGCGTCAAACTTCGGCTTCAGGATCGCCGCGTGCTGCTGCATCAGGGCGAGCGTCGTGGCTTTGTCCTTCAGGAACAGCACATGCCGCAGCTGGTTCACCTTATCATAAGAGATCGTCTGGATAGACAGCAGCTTCGTCATATAGCGGATGTTCTCCTCCGAAGACGCCACGACGGAGACGCCGGCGCCGGGGAAGGTGATCTTCGAGGTGGAGGCGAATTCATAGACCATATCCGGGTTGCCCGCTGCGCGGCACAGGCTGATGATATCCCGGAAGGGGACGAACGGACCGTCGAATTCGTGGACACAGTAGGCATTGTCCCACATCAGCGTGAAGTCCGGCGCGGCGGGGCGCAGCGCGGCGATGCGGTCGATGGTCTCGTCACTATAAATAATGCCCTCCGGGTTGGAGTACTTTGGCACGCACCACATGCCCTTGACGGCCGGGTCCTTGACCAGCTCCTCGACCAGCGCCATATCCGGGCCGGTCGCCGTCATGGGAACGGTGATCATCTCCATGCCGAAGGACTCGGAGATCTTGAAGTGGCGGTCATACCCCGGCGCGGGGCAGAGCCACTTGACTGTCTCCAGTTTGCTCCAGGGTTGGGGGGAGTGGGTCAGGCCGTGGGTGTACGCCTTGGCGATGGTGTCATACATCAGAGTCAGGGATGCGTTGCCGCCGATGATACACTCAGACGGGCGGCAGCCCAGAAGTTCTGCGAAAAGCTGCTTTGCTGCCGGAAGCCCGGCGACCTCTCCGTAGTTGCGCACGTCCATCCCGTCGCACTGACACTGGGCAGGCTCCGACAGGATCGTCAGAAGTCCGCTGACGAGGTCCAGCTGCTCTGCGCCGGGCTTACCCCGGGCCATGTTCAGCTTCAAGTGCTTTTCTTTGTAAGCCTCAAATTCCTTGACGGCTGCGGCGTAAGCTTCCTGCTTCTGCGCCTGGGACAGATTCTCATAATACACCATCTGAGTTCCTCCTTAGACATTCATGAATTTTTACATATTATTGCACAAAATTGGTTGTACGTAAAGTAGCAAAAAGTGAATTTTTTCTTTTATTTTCAATGAGTTAACGTGTCTTAACGGGCAAATTCCTGCATTTTGTGCAAGCGGTCAAAAATCGCCCGGCTTTGCATGAAAAATTCGCTATAATACACCTGCCGGTTCATAAACAAATTGTAAATTTCCGCGCTGGCTCTATGCTTTTTCCCGGGGGTGTGTTATAATGCCAGTGGATAGCCCCCGGCTGGATTATTCAAAGCCCAGCCAGGAAGTGGGGAAACGAGAAAAATCACGTGCGGCCGCCCTGGCCGCCGATCAAAAAACGCCGCCAGCGGTGCGGTGAGCAGAAAGGGATCACTATGGGTCTGATTACAAAACTATTCGGCACCCGCTCTGAGCGGGAGGTCAAGAAGATCGAACCGATCATTGCGAAGATCGAAGCGCTGGCGCCCCAGTACCAGGCGATGAGCGACACGGAGCTCAAGGCTGTCACGCCGCAGCTCAAGCAGCGCCTGGCAGACGGCCAGACGTTGGACGATATCCTGCCGGACGCCTTTGCTGCCGTCCGGGAGGCGGCGGACCGTGTTTTGGGAATGCGGCCGTACCGGGTGCAGCTCATCGGTGGCGTCGTCCTTCACCAGGGGCGCATCGCAGAGATGAAGACCGGTGAAGGCAAGACGCTGGTTGCCGTCCTGCCAGCATATCTGAATGCGCTGGCGGGCAAGGGGGTCCATATCGTCACCGTCAACGACTATCTTGCCAAGCGCGACTCGGAGTGGATGGGCAAGGTCTATCGGTTTATGGGCCTGAGCGTCGGCCTGATCGTCCATGATCTGACACCGGACCAGCGCCGTAAGGCGTATGCCGCCGATATCACCTACGGCACGAACAACGAGCTGGGCTTTGACTATCTGCGGGATAATATGGCAATCTATAAGACAGAGATGGTCCAGCGGGGCCATAGCTTCGTCATCGTCGACGAGGTGGACTCCATCCTCATCGACGAAGCGCGGACACCGCTTATCATCTCCGGCAAGGGCGAGGCCTCGACGAAGCTGTATGAGATGGCGGATTTCCTGGTCTCCCGGATGAAAAAGCAGGTCTTCACCTCGACGGATGAAAAAGAATCCAAGGACGATCTGGACTGCGACTATGTCGTGGACGAAAAAGCCCGGACGGTCTCGCTTACCGCCAGCGGTATCCGGAAGGCGGAGGAATTTTTCCAGATCGAAAATCTGGCGGACCTGGAAAATGCGACCATCGCCCATCATATCAACCAGGCCATGAAGGCCCGGGGTGTGATGAAGCGGGATATCGACTATGTGGTCAAGGACAATGAGGTCATCATCGTCGATGAATTCACCGGCCGCCTGATGCCGGGCCGCCGCTATAACGAGGGCCTGCACCAGGCCATCGAGGCCAAGGAGGGCGTGGAGGTCGCCAACGAGTCCAAAACGCTGGCGACGATCACCTTCCAGAATTTCTTCCGCCTGTACGATAAGCTCTCCGGCATGACCGGCACGGCGCTGACGGAGGAGGAAGAATTTGCCTCCATCTACGCGCTGGACGTGGTGGAGATCCCGACGAACCTGCCAGTGGCGCGAATCGACTATCCCGACGTTGTCTATAAGACGGAAGCGGCCAAATTCCGTGCGGTGCTGCGGCAGATCCAGGAATGTCATGCCAAGGGCCAGCCGGTACTGGTGGGTACGATCTCCATCGAAAAATCGGAGCTGCTCTCCAAAATGCTGGCCAAAGAGGGCATCCGGCATACCGTTCTGAATGCAAAGCACCACGAAAAGGAAGCGGAGATCGTTGCCCAGGCCGGTAAGCTGGGGGCGGTGACTATCGCGACGAATATGGCAGGCCGTGGCACGGATATCGTCCTGGGCGGCAATGCCGAATTTATGGCCCTAAACGACCTGCGCAAGCAGGGTGTGGAGGAGGATCTGCTGCAGGAGGCCAATGCCTTCTCGGAGACGACGGACCCGGCGATCCTGGATATCCGCGCCCAGTACCGGGCGGCGTATGAAAAGTACAAGGCGGCCATCCAGGAGGAGTCCCAGCAGGTGCGGGCGGCAGGCGGCCTGTTTATCGTTGGCACCGAGCGCCATGAGGCCCGCCGGATCGATAACCAGCTCCGCGGCCGTGCCGGCCGCCAGGGCGACCCGGGCGAGACCCGCTTCTATCTGAGCATGGAGGACGATGTCATGCGTCTGTTCGGCTCAGAGCGGATGATGGCGATCATGGAGACGATGCGCCTGGATGAGGACACGCCGATCGACGCGAAGATCCTCTCCGGCGCCATTGAAAACGCCCAGAAGACCGTCGAGAGCCGCAACTTCCAGGTGCGGAAAAATGTCCTGGAATATGACGACGTGATGAATACCCAGCGTAAGGTCATCTATGAGCAGCGCCAGAAGGTACTCGATGGCGAGGACCTGGGCAGCACCATCGACAGCATGATGCAGCAGGTGGTCCACACCCATGTGGCCGAGGCGTTCCGGGATACCGGTTATCTGGCTGACCGGGGCCAGCTCAATGGCATTCTGGCCCAGTTTGAGGGCGTGTACTTCGCCCCCGGTGCGGTCGAGGTCTCCGACCGGGAGCTGGATGGCCTGACGGTGGAGCAGCTTTCAGAGAAGATCCTTGCCAAAATGCACGAGACGTATGCCCGGAAGGAAGCGGAATACACCGCGCCCGTCATGCGGGAGCTGGAGCGGGTCGTTTTGCTGCGGGTCGTCGACGAAAACTGGATGGACCATATCGACGCGATGACAGACCTGCGCCAAGGTGTCGGCCTGCGGGCCTACGGCCAGTACAACGCCGTGGATGTCTATAAAAAAGAGGGCTACGAGATGTTTGAAGGCATGATCGCAGCCATCGGCGCGGAGACGGTCAGCCGCCTGTTCCGCGTCCGGCTCAAGACAGATGAGGAGATCAAGCGCGAAAAGGTCGCCAAGATCACCGGCGAGGGCGCCGGCGGCGACAAGAGCGTCAAGCGCCAGCCTGTGCGCAAAAAGATCAAAGTCGGCCCCAACGATCCCTGCCCCTGCGGCAGCGGGAAAAAATACAAAAAATGCTGCCGGGATAAAGACCTGGCGGCGGAACGGACCCAATCATGAGCTTTGAAGTCATTCGTGCCGGGGAACTGGAATATCTGCAGTCCGCGCTCCTCCGGGAGCCGGGGGTTGTCCATTGCTTTTCGACCCGCTACGGCGGCGTTTCCGAAGGGCACCTGGCGGCGCTGAACCTCGGCATCCACCGGGGCGACAAGCCGGAAAATGTCCGGGAGAATTATAGGATCCTGGGCCAGGCCGTGGGCTTTCAGCCGGAGGAGCTGGTTTTTACCAAGCAGGTGCATTCGGATATTGTCGTGCCGGTGGGCCGGCGCGACTGCGGCGACGGCCTGGAGCGGGAGGTCACCCAGCCCCGGGATGGGCTGATGACGAACGAGCCCCATGTGGCAGTCATCGCCTTCTCGGCAGACTGCACGCCGGTGCTGCTGCTGGACCCGGTGCGCCGGGTCGTTGCAGCCGTGCACGCCGGTTGGCGCGGGACGGCGGCCGGGATCGTTTATCGGGCGGTGGAGCAGATGCACCAGCGCTACGGCTGCCAGCCGGAAGATATCCGGGCGGCCATCGGCCCCTGCATCGACGCCTGCTGCTTTGAGACCCACCGGGATGTGCCCGACGCAATGGTCTCGGCCCTGGGCCCGGCGGCGCTGCCTGCCATCACGCCCCGTGGGGAGAAGTATCAGGTCGATCTCAAGCAGCTCAATGCCATCTGGCTGCGGCAGGCCGGAGTCCGGCAGATCGATATCTGCCCGCTGTGCACCGCGTGCCAGCCGGAGCGCTTCTGGTCGCACCGGCGGGTCGGAAATGAGCGGGGCAGTCTGGCGGCGATCATTATGCTGCAAACTACACCGTAAATGGAGGCGTGCGCCTTGAAAAAGAAAAAATGGCTGGCGCTGCTTCTAGCGCTGGCGCTGCTGGCGGGCTGCGGCAGCGCGGGGTCTGACGTCCCTCCAGCGGACGCGCCCCGGGACGCCGGCGATATCATTTCCGACGCGGTGGATGCGACGCAAAATTCCCAGGTCACGTCCTTCGGCCTGGCCTATCAGGCCAAGTACGGGTTGAATCCATACCAGTGCACAGACCTAGCGAACCGGACGATCTTCTCCCTTTTATACGACGGCCTTTTTACCGTGACCTCCACCTTCGCCGTGGAGCCGGTGCTGTGCGACCACTATACCGTCTCAGACGATCTGATGACCTATACCGTGACGCTGCTGGAGAACGCCTGCTTTACCGATGGCACGCCGGTCTCGGCGGCGGACGTCGTCGCGTCCTACAATGCGGCCCGGGGCAGCGCGGTCTATGGCTCCCGGCTGCTGTATGTCTATTCCGTCACGGCGGTGGACCAGCGGACGGTGCAGTTCCAGCTGGGCACGCCCTATGAGAACCTGCCGCTGCTGCTGGATATCCCCATTGTCGCGGCGGTCTCGGTGAACGATGTGCAGCCGATGGGCACGGGGCCCTACTATGCGGCGGTGCAGGACGGGGAGACGGTCCTGCTGCCCAATCCCCATTGGTGGCAGGAGTATAAGGCGGCGGTGACGGTCGAGTCCATCACCCTGGTGGAGACAGACTCCCCAGCGGCAATCCGTGACGATTTTGAGTATGGCGCCACCGGTGTCGTCTGCACAGACCCCAGCTCCTCGGCTTACGCTGATTACCACTGCGATTATGAGCTTTGGAATTGCTCCACGCCCATTCTGGATTTTATCGGCTTTAATACGACGAGCGGCATGTTCAGTGACGCTGGGTTGCGGGCGGCCTTTACGTATCTGGTAGACCGGCAGACCATTGCCACGGATGTCTACAAAGGCTATGCAGAAGCGGCGGTGCTGCCGTGCAATCCCCTCTCGTCGCTGTATGATACGGCATTGGCGGCAGAATACGATTACGCGCCGGAGAAATTTAAAGCGGCTTTGCAGACGGACGGCGCGCTGGGCAGCGCGAAATTCCTGGTCTGCTCCTCCGACCCCGGGCGGCTCCAGGCGGCCCAGGTGATTGCCGATGAGGCGGCGAAATATGGGCTGGAGCTGAAGATCGACGCCCAGCCGTCGGATAAATTTACCTATATGGTCTACCAGGGAGACTATGACCTCTATTATGGCCAGGTGAAGCTGTCGCCAAATTTTGACCTGAGCAATTTCTTCAACGGCAGCAGCCTTGGCAACGGGGGTATCACCTCAGAGGCGATGCTCAAGCTGTGTAAGGACGCGCTGGGCAATTCCGGCAACTACTATAGCCTGCACGAGACGATCCTGAAAAACGGGATGCTCTGCCCGGTGCTGTTCAAGGCCTACGCCGTGTACGCCACCCGGGGGATCATCACCAACATGGTCCCGGCGGTGGATAATGTATTCCATACCTCCAATGGCCGCGCTATTACCGACGCCCTGCCGGTGCCGGAGCAGACCGGCGGCTGATGAAAATGAAAAATGCGCCCGCCGCGCTTGCTTTTTTTGCAGTGCAGCGGGTGCTTTTTTGCGCGCTGACGCTAAAAAATGAAGGAATTCCTGCAAAAATGCTTACTGCCGCCGTGCGCTTTTTCCGGCAGCCAGCGGCGGGACAGAGAAAAAACTTCCGACAATGTATTACAATATGGTTTTTGCCAAAAATGTTTTGAAACCGGCGGCTGCGGGAGGAAATAGCCGCTTTTTTGGAGAAAATCGTTTTTGATTTATGCGCAATCGTAGCTGCACTGCGGACAGTTTCCACGAAAAATGCCGAGAATCCTCTGCCGCGGCGCGAGGGCGGCTCTTTGCAAAAAAGTATGTTTTTATTGATATTTTTATATTCTATTAAAAAATAGGAATGTAAAAATACGAAAGAAATAGAATATTTATAAAAATAATAACGTGGTATTTTTGCGATAAACTAGAAGTTTAAAACATTTATGGGGAATTTTGAAAAATGCGTCTTTTTTGCGAGAAAGTTTGCAAAAAATCGGATGAAAAATGATTGACATTGTATTTTGGGGATGCTATAGTTTAAATTATGTAATCTGCGTTTTAAGCTGAGATTATAGCTACGCCAAGCCGCCTCCCGGCGGTGGATTTAAGGAGTGAATGTCATGTCAGAAATGAAAAAAGGCAGTGATCTTTCTCTGTTGGAGGATGTGCTTCGCCAGCATGAAAAGGATTCTACCAGCCTGATCACGATTCTCCAGGAAGCACAGGCAATTTACGGGTATCTGCCGGAGGACGTGATCTATCATGTCGCCGCGCGGACAGGCAATAGCCCGGCACGGGTCATGGGTGTCGCGACGTTCTACAGCTACTTCCGCCTGCAGCCGGTGGGCAAGTATTTGATCATGCTCTGTCAGGGCACGGCATGTCATGTCAACGGGTCAGAGCGCATCCGGACGGCAATCTGCAATGAGCTTGGCATTCAGAGCGGCGAGACGACGGCGGACGGCCTGTTCACCATCAATGAAGTCGCCTGTCTCGGCTGCTGCTCCATGTCCCCGGTCATGATGATCAACGGCGTGACCTACGGCTCCCTGACGCCGGAGAAGGCCATCGGCATTCTTCGCGGCCTGCGGGAGCGGGAAAACGGCGGGATGCGTATCCTGGTCGGACAGGGCAGCTGCGGTGTGGCCGCTGGCGCTGGGCGTGTGGCAAAGATCCTCTCCGGTTTTATGACAGCGACCGACAGCTTCACCGTCGGCAAGACGGGCTGCATCGGCATGTGCTATCTGGAGCCGATCGTCGATATTTATGAAGGCAAGCAGCTGCTGCACCGGCTCGTCCGGGTGCAGGAGTCGGACTGCGAGGAGATCGTCAAGGCAGTCCGCAGCAAGGATTTCTCCGCGATCTCCCGGCTGATGATCAGCGACGAGGACGCCAGCTTCCTGGCCAAGCAGACGCGTATCGCCCTGCGGCACTGCGGTATCCTGGATCCCACCAGCATTGAGGACTACATCGCCAACGGCGGCTACCGCGCCATTGATAAAGCGCTGTCGATGTCGCCGGAGGAAGTGATCGAGCAGATCAAGATCTCGGGCTTGGCAGGTCGCGGCGGCGCAGGCTTCCCGACCTGGTTCAAATGGAATGCCGCCCGCCAGTCTGAGGGCGAGAATAAATTCCTCATCTGCAACGCCGACGAGGGCGACCCCGGCGCGTTTATGGACCGGGCCGTGATCGAGTCCGATCCCCACAGCCTGATTGAAGGCATGCTCATCGGCGCGTACGCCATCGGCGCCTCCGAAATGATCGTCTATGTCCGCGCGGAGTACCCGCTGGCCATTGAGCATCTGAACCTGGCCATCCAGGAAGCCAGAGAGCGGGGCCTGCTGGGCAAGAATATTCTGGGCAGCAACTTCAGCTGCGATATGCGCATCAAGGCCGGTGCAGGCGCGTTCGTCTGCGGCGAGGAGACGGCGCTGATCGAGTCCCTGGAGGGCAAGCGGGGTATGCCGCGGCTCAAGCCGCCGTTCCCGGCCCAGTGCGGCTTCCTGAATGAGCCGTCCAATATCAATAATGTAGAGACCTTTGCCAATGTGGCCTGGATCATCGAAAACGGCGGCGAGAAATTCGCGGCCATGGGCACGGAAAACTCCAAGGGCACCAAGGTCTTTGCGCTGACCGGCAAGGTCCGCCGCGGCGGCCTCGTAGAGGTCCCCATGGGCATGACACTGCGGGATGTCATCTTCGACATCGCCGGCGGCATCAAGAACGACCGTCAGTTTAAGGCAGTCCAGATGGGCGGCCCCTCCGGCGGCTGCATCCCGGCCTCCCTGCTCGATACGATCATCGACTACAAGGCCCTGGGCGCGACTGGCGCCATCATGGGTTCCGGCGGTATGGTCGTTATGGATGACAGCACCTGTATGGTCAATATGGCCCGGTTCTTCCTGAACTTCACGGCCAGGGAGTCCTGCGGCAAGTGTACGCCCTGCCGCATCGGTACGACGCGTATTTTGGAGATCCTCGACCGTATCTGCCAGGGCGAGGGCAGAGAGGGCGATGTGGAGCTGCTGGAAGAGCTCTGCAAGGGCGTCAAGGATGGCGCGCTGTGCGGCCTGGGCCAGACGGCCCCGAACCCCGTCCTGACGACGATCCGCTATTTCCGCGACGAGTACGAGGCCCATATCCGCAATAAGAAGTGTCCTGCCCAGGAGTGCACCAGCCTGCTCTCCTACCGGATCGACCCAGACAAGTGCAAGGGCTGCACCCTGTGCGCCCGGAAGTGCCCGGTGCAGGCGATCCATGGCGAGCCGAAGAAGCCCCATGCGATCGACCAGAACGCCTGCATCAAGTGCGGCCAGTGCATCACGCTCTGCCGCTTCGGCGCAGTGTCTGTGGACTAATGGGAGGTGCGTATCATGGCTGAAATCAAAATTATCATCAATGGCAAAGAATGCACCGGGACTGCCGGGCAGACGATCTTGCAGATCGCCGCGCAGAACGGGATCGAGATTCCCAACCTGTGTGAAAACGGCCAGCTGAAGCATTACGCCGGCTGCGGCCTGTGCGTCGTCGAGGCGGAGGGCTGCCCGAAGCTGCTGCGCGCCTGTTCCACGATTCCTAAGGACGGCCAGGTCATTATGACCGATTCGCCCCGGGCGGCGCAGTCGCGGAAGATCACCATGGAACTGCTGATGAGCGACCATGTGGGCGACTGCAAGGGCCCGTGTATGCTCAACTGCCCCGCTGGGACGGAATGTCAGGCCTATGTCAAGCAGATCGCCCTGGGCAATGACCGGGAAGCCGTGCGGATCATCAAGGAGAAGATCCCCATGCCCTCCTCCATCGGGCGGGTTTGTCCCCATCCGTGTGAGACGGCTTGCCGCAGAAAGTATGTCGAGCAGCCGATCTCCATCGCATATCTGAAATATTTCGCAGCCGACCGCGTCCGCGCGGCTGGCGGCTATCAGCCGGAGGTCAAACCGGCCACGGGCAAAAAAGTCGGCGTCATCGGCGGCGGTCCTGGTGGCCTGGCAGCGGCTTATTACCTGGCCTGCAAGGGCCACGACGTGACGGTCGTGGACGCCATGCCCAAGATGGGCGGTATGCTGCGCTACGGCATTCCGGAATACCGGCTGCCGAAGGCGATCGTGGACGAAGAGATCGCGGAGATCGCCGCGGTCGGCGTCAAGCTGCAGAACAATGTCCGCATCGGCAAGGATATTTCCTTTGACGATTTCCGGAAGCAGTACGATGCGACCATCGTTGCCATCGGCGCTTGGAAGAGCACCGGTGTGCGCTGCCCCGGCGAAGAGCTGGAGGGTGTACTGGGCGGCATCGATTTCCTGCGGGGCGTCGCCATGGGCCAGGCGCCGGAGATCGGCAAGCGGGTCGCCATTGTCGGCGGCGGCAACACGGCCATGGATGCCTGCCGGACAGCAGTGCGCCTGGGCGCGGAGAATGTCTATGTCATCTACCGCCGGACAGAAGCAGAAATGCCGGCGGAAGCCATCGAGATCGAAGAAGCTCGGGAAGAGGGCGTCACCTTCAAATTCCTGACGAACCCCGCTGAGATCCTCGGCGAGAACGGCAAGGTCAAGGCGGTCAAGCTCCAGGTCATGGAGCTGGGCGAGCCGGATGCCTCCGGCCGCCGTGCGCCGGTGCCGGTAGAAGGCAAATTTGAGATCCTGGATGTGGACAGCGTCATCGCTGCCATCGGCCAGAAGGTCAACCCTGTGGGTTTCGAGGCCCTGGAGTGCAACAGCCGCGGCATCATCGCTGCCGACGAAGCGACCTACCGTACCAGCGTCGAGGGCGTGTTCGGCATCGGCGATGCGACGAACAAGGGCGCGTCTATCGCCATTGCCGCCATCGGCGAAGGCGACCGCTGCGCAGAAGTGGTCGACTCCTATTTGAATGGGAACCTCGTCGGCTATCGTAAGCCGTATGTCTCGGAGCGCCAGGTCAGCGAGAAGGACTTTGCCGATCGGGAGAAGATCGCCCGGATCCAGATGCCGGTCCGCCCCGCCGAGGAGCGGAAGCATGACTTTAAGGAGATCAACCTGGGCTTTGCCGAGGATGCAGCCCGGGCGGAGGCGAAGCGCTGCCTGGAGTGCGGCTGCTTCGATTACGGCGAATGCCGCCTGATCAAATTTGCCAACCGCTCCCCCATCGACCCGCAGCGGCTCATGGGCAAGAACCATCCTGCTTATACCGAGCAGCGCCTGGCGATCATCGAGCGCAACCAGGGCAAGTGCATCCTGTGCAACCAGTGCGTCCGGGTCTGCGACGAGGTCGTCGGTAAGGGCCTGCTGGGCCTGGTGGGCCGCGGCTTCAACACGGTCATCAAGCCGGAATTCCAGAGCGAAGAGACGATCAAGATCTGTGCGTCCTGCCGCAAGTGTGCAGAAAACTGCCCCACCGGCGCGCTGAAGATCCTCGATTAGGAGATCAAAAACCCTGAAAAATGAATCGTAAAAGGCATGGCCGTTCCAAAACGGCCATGCCTTTTCGTCTGTATAATCTATAAAAGCGGCCATACCGGGCGGAGTACCGGTATGGCCGTCTATTTTTTTGTTGTTTTACCGCCGTGCCAGCGGCGTGGAGTGCTCCTGGGCCAGCAGCAGCTCAGTCAGAATGCTGTTGGAGACGAGCATGCCTTTGGGGGTCAGGTGCCAGCGGGTGTCCTCCTGCTTGGCAAGGCCCATTTCCTTGCATTTTTGCAAAATCTGGTCCAGCGGGCGGAATGGCAGCAGGAAGCTGCGGACATATTCTTCCGAATCAATGCCCTGCACCGTCCGCAGACGCAGCATCAGGTACTCCCCGGCCCGCTCGCGGCTGGGGATCTCTTCGCATTCGCTCAGGATCGCGCCGCCGGTCAGGATGCCGTCACAGTAGGCGGCAAGATCCCGGGCGATGGTAAAGCGCTTGCCGGCGAAATCCGAGGCGGCCGAGGGGCCGAAGCCCAGGTATTCCCCGCCGGTCCAATATTTTAAATTGTGCCGGGAGGCAAAGCCAAGGCGAGCGAAGTTGGAGATCTCATACTGGTGGAACCCCAACTCATCCAGCTTGTCGCAGGTGTAGAGGTACATATCCGCCTGGGTGTCTCCGTCGGGGATATTGACGCAGTCCTTATACTCCCAAAGCGGCGTGCCCGGCTCGACCTTCAGGCCGTAGCAGGAGACGTGGTCCGGCTCCAGGTCCATCACGTGGCAGAGCGTCTGCTGCCACTGGGGCAGCGTCTGGTTGGGCAGGCCGTACATCAGATCGATGGAGAGGTTCTCAAACCCCGCGGCCCGGGCCTGCTCCACGGCGTGGATGGCCTGGGCGTAGGTATGCGGGCGGCCCAGCTTTTTGAGGACCTCGTCCTCATCGTTCTGGACGCCCAGGCTTATGCGGTTAAACCCCTCGTTGTGCAGCGCCTGCAGCAGCGCGGGGGAGACACTGTCGGGATTGGCTTCAAAGGTGATCTCCGCGTCCGGCGAGATCTCAAAGCGCCGCTGGAGCTCGTTAAAAATGCGGATCAATCCCGCTGCCCCGAAAAAGCTGGGGGTGCCGCCGCCAAAATAGACGGTATCGACAACGTAACCAGCAGCCCGGGCACCGGACTCTTTGAAATGGCTCGTCAGCGCCTGCAGATACCGGTCTGTCACGGCCTTTTCCCGGCTGCCGCCCAGGGAGTAGAAGTCGCAGTACTGGCATTTGCTGCGGCAGAAGGGGATGTGAATATAAATGCCCAATTCCCGCTGGGGCAGGACTTTTTTTTCATATGGCATTTTAAAGTTAAAGGCCATGCGTTGTTCTTCCTTTCGCGATGGATGTGGGCTTAATCGTCCATTTTCAGCACGGCCATAAAGGCCTCGCTGGGGACGGAGACGGTGCCAAAGCTGCGCATCCGTTTTTTGCCCTCCTTCTGCTTTTCCAGCAGCTTCTTCTTCCGGGTAACGTCACCGCCGTAGCACTTGGCCAGGACGTCCTTGCGGAGGGCTTTGATGGTCTCTCGGGCGATGATCTTGCCGCCCACGGCGGCCTGCACCGGGATCTCAAACATCTGGCGGGGGATGTTCTCCTTCAGCTTTTCGCAGATCTTCCGGGCCCGGGCGTAGGCGCTGTCGGCAAAGAGGATGAAGGACAGCGCGTCGATGACATCGCCATTGAGCAGAATATCCAGCTTGACCAGCTTGCTGGGCCGGTAGCCGTAGAGCTCATAGTCCAGGGAGCCATAGCCCCGGGTGCGGGATTTGAGGGAGTCGAAGAAATCGTAGATGATCTCGTTGAGGGGCATGAGATAGTGCAGCTCAACGCGGCTCTGGTCAAGATAGGTCATATCCTGGTACTCACCCCGGCGCTGCTGGCACAGCTCCATGATATTGCCGACGTACTCCGGCGGCGTGATGATGCTGGCTTTGACAAACGGCTCCTGCGCCTCCTGGATCTCCGCCGGATCGGGGTAGTTCAGCGGCGTGTAGACCTTGACGGTCGTGCCGTCGGTCTTCGTTACGCGATAGACGACGTTCGGGGCTGTCGTGATCAGGTCGAGGTTAAACTCTCGCTCCAGGCGCTCCATGATGATCTCCATATGGAGCAGCCCCAAAAAGCCGCAGCGGAAGCCGAAGCCCAGGGCGATGGAATTTTCCTGCTCATAGGTCATGGAGGCGTCGTTCAGCTTCAGCTTTTCCAGCGCGTCCCGCAGGTCGTCGTATTTGGAGCCGTCGGCGGGGTAGACGCCGGAGAAGACCATGGGCTGGACGGTTTTGTAGCCGGGCAGCGCTTCCGCCGCCGGGTTTTCCAGGCCCGTGACGGTATCGCCGACCCGGGTGTCGGAGATCGTTTTGATGGAAGCGGTCAGATAGCCGACCTCACCGGCACCGAGCTCCGGCGCGGCGATCATGCCCCGGGGGCTGAGATAGCCGACCTCGACGATCTTATAGACTGCGCCGGTGCCCATCATCCGAACCTCCATGCCCGGCCGCATCGTGCCGTTCATGACGCGCAGATAGACGACGACGCCCCGGTAGGAGTCGTACTGGCTGTCAAAGATCAGCGCCTGCAGCGGCGCAGCCGGGTCGCCCTGGGGGGCAGGGACGCCATGCACGATCATTTCCAGCACAGCGTGGATATTGATCCCATTTTTGGCGGAGATTTCCGGCGCGTCCATGGCGGGGATGCCGATGATATCCTCTACCTCTTGTTTGACCTCCTGGGGCCGGGCAGCGGGCAGGTCAATCTTGTTGATGACCGGCAGGACCTCCAGGTCGTTGTCGATGGCCAGATACGTGTTGGCCAGCGTCTGGGCCTCGACGCCCTGGGAGGCGTCCACGACAAGGACCGCGCCCTCGCAGGCGGTCAGGCTCCGGGAGACCTCATAGTTGAAGTCCACATGGCCCGGCGTGTCGATCAGGTTCAGAATATACGTTTCGCCATCGTCTGCCTGGTACTGCAGGCGGACGGCGCGGGCTTTGATCGTGATGCCGCGCTCCCGCTCCAGGTCCATGGAGTCCAGGATTTGGTCCTCCATTTCCCGCTTGTCAATGGTATTGCACTCCTCCAGCAGGCGGTCCGCTAGGGTGGATTTGCCGTGGTCAATATGGGCAATGATCGAAAAATTTCTGATTTTTGCGCGATCTGTCAAGTGGTTCACCTCATAGGCGCAAGGCGCGCCGAATTCTTATTTTTTCCATTATACCGGGATTTCCGCCCTTTGTAAAGCGCCTGCGTTACAGATATTGCTGCGTTGCCACGTCAATCACGCCCCGGGTTGTCAGCCGCAGCTGCGGGATGACCGGCAGGGACATGAACGAGAGCGTCATAAACGGGTCGATTCCGGTGTTGACGCCCTGGCGGAAGGCGGCGGCCTTCGCTTGCTCCAGCCGCGCGTTGACCTGGGGCAGGCTGCCCTCGCTCATCAGCCCCGCGATCTCCAGCACGACCTGGCCGGTGATGCGGCCTCCGTCCGCCACGACGATGCCGCCGCCGGATGCGACGACCTGGTTGGCGGCAAAGGCCATATCCGCCTCGTTTGCGCCGACGACAATGATATTATGGCTGTCGTGGGAGACTGAAGTCGCCACCGCGCCGGATTTCAGGCCGTAGCCCTGCAAATAGCCCAGGCCGATGTGCCCGGTGCCCTTGTGGCGTTCGATGACGGCGATCTTCAGAATATCCTGCGCGGGGTCGATATGGTCGGCATAGCCGTTGTCTGTCGTGATGATCTCACCGGGAACCATGCCGAGCATAGCACGCTGGCGCGGGGTTGCAAAGTCGTCCGCCGTGAGGGGGGCGACGCGGAACGTGTGGTGCGCCTGGGCGACCAGGTGCGGGTCAATCTGCGGAGGATCGAACGGGGCGACCTGCTGGCCGTCGAACATCAATTTGCCCTTTTTAAAGACCTTCTCCACCTGGAAATCCTGGAAATTATCCACGACGACCAGGTCCGCCAGGTAGCCGGGGGCGATGGCGCCCCGGTTATTGAGCAGGAAGTAGCGGGCCGCGTGATGGCAGGCGGCTTTGACAGCAATGATCGGGTCGACGCCGTAGCGGTTGATGGCCTGGCGGATGATATCGTCGATATGGCCCTTGGAAAGGAGATCATTGGGGTGCCGGTCGTCGCAGCAGAACATGCAGCGCTCATGGTATTTCCAGTTGAGCAGCGGCGCCAGCGCCTCGAGATTCCGGGCGGCAGTGCCCTCGCGGATCATGATAAACTGGCCCCGCTGGAGCTTCCGCAGCGCGTCGTCCAGGTCGGCGCACTCGTGGTCGGAGTAGACACCGGCGGCGATATAGGTATCCAGCTCCTTGCCGGTCAGGCCCGGGGCATGGCCGTCAATCTTTTTATGATGTGCCTGGGCGGCGACGATCTTTTTGATGACCTCCTCATCGCCTCGGATGACGCCGATGTAATTCATCATCTCCGCCAGGCCCTGGACGCGGGGATAGTCATAGAACATGTCGATGGTCCGGTAGTCCAGCGTCGCCCCGGCTTCGTCCATCGGCGTGGCCGGGACGCAGGAGGGCAGCATAAACCGCACATCCACCGGCAGGCCCTCTGTTGCCTGGAGCATATACTCGATACCGTCTGTCCCCATGACGTTGGTGATCTCATGGGGATCTGTGACGACGGTCGTCGTCCCGTGGGGCAGGACGGCTTTGACAAATTCTGTCGGGGAAACCATGCTGCTCTCCAGGTGGATATGGGCATCCAGAAACCCGGGGCAGACGATCTTACCAGTGAGGTCCAGCTCCTGCTCCCCGGCATAGTCGCCGATGCCGACGATCAGCCCATTGGCGCAGGCGATATTTGCCGTGCATAGTTCGTTGGAGAATACGTTGACATACGTCGCGTTTTTCAGGACCAGATCCGCTTTTTCCCGCCCGGAGGCTGCCTCGATAATCCGGCGCTTGTTTGCAAGCTTTCGATTGATCTTGCCGACGTAGCTTTCCTGCTGTGCCATAAAAAATGCCGCCCTTTCCTTTGTAGTTTGATGGCTCGATTTTACCATAGCTTCGTGAATTTGTCCAATCGAAAACGGGAATTTTCTTGTTTTGACGTAAAAATAACCGAGAAAGGGGTTGACAATATAGTTGGTATATGCAGTACACTGCAGATAGAAGCCAAGCAAAGCGGAAAACGGCGAATCAGAGCGGCGCATAAATGGGAGGCGCTGCCGAGGCTGCCGTACCGGTGGGGCAGCACCCCTGGTTCCGCTTTGGCCTGCAAAGGCACGGAGACTTTGGCGGCGGGTGAGAGCGCATGTCAGACGCGCGGATCATGTTTGTTCTTCCTGGACATTGCACTTTTTGTGCAATGCGATTGGCAGCTTATGACAGGCTTGCTTCCTGTGTTCTCCCAACCTCCTTTGGCGGCGATGCCGCCTGCGGCCCGGTTTCCCGCTCACACCGGGCTGCCGCACCGGTCCACTGGATGCCCGAATAGGGGCGGGCGACCGGTCAGGCCGGTGCTTCTCCGCATCTGGGCGCGCTGCAGACTCGCTGCAGCGCGCCCTTTTTCTATTATGCTATCAAGGCAAAAAGCGCCCGGCCCAGGGCCTGCGCGTGCAGAACGGCAGGGCTTGGGCCGGGGCAGCCAGTGCGGTCAAGCGTCTAGAATGGGGATCTGAATTTCTGTAATATAATTCTCCTGCGCCGTTTCAATAAATTGGTCGACGATATTGAAATGCAGCGCATCGTCGGACAGTGGCAGCTCGGGATGGGCGCGGCGGAGCTGGCAGCCAAAGTCGATGGCATCGGGATACGTGCCCTGGAAGTGGGCGCAGAGCACCTGCATGGCGGGCAGCGTCTCGACCTGTTCCAGATAGCGCACCGGGACGGACTGGGAGGGCTCCAGATAAGCGCCGAAGGAGATTCGGGGTTGGCCCGACGGCGCGTCCTGCACAAAAGCGATGGTCGGGTAAAAGTAGAAGATCTCGTTTTGGTACAGCGTTGCTTCCTCCCCCAGGGGGATGTATTTTCGCTCCGGCAGCGTCTGGATCGAAGCCTGACCCAACGCCATCTGCTCAAGCTGCTGCTCGACATACTGGAGCTTGCGCTGCAGGACCTCGTCCATAGCCAGCATTTTCTGGCATTGCTGCTGCAGGAGGGTCGACTGCTTTTTCAGCTCCTGGATCGCACTGCTGCGGTTGTGCAGATCGAGATACTTCTTGACCTGGGCGATGGAAAAGCCCAGCTTTCGCAGATAGCAGATGAGAGCCAGGCCGTAGACCTGGTCGAAGCGGTACATGCGGTAGTTGTTCTCCGGATTGCGATAGGCCGGGGAGAAAATTTTCTCCCGGTCGTAGTATTGCAGCGTCTGCTTGTTGAGATGGAACAGCGCGCTCATCTGCCCGACATTCAGGTATTCCCGCATGGCTCAGCACCCGGCTTTCTGAAAAACTGGGCACTGGGAGCGCAGGGCGCTTTCGTGAGCTCTGTCTGCCTCAACAGCCAAGCGGCGCTCATCAATGCCGGTGAGCTTGACACCGTCAAAGACGATTTTGCCACCGATCATCGTCATGGCGACATTGCCGGTCAGGCCGACGCGGCCGATGAGATTTTTGGGGTCGTGGGTCGCGCCGACAAGCTCCAGCGTTGTCCCGTCGATCATAAACAGGTCCGCTGCCTTGCCGGGGGCCAGGGACCCCAGGTCGCTGCGACCCAGGGTTTTGGCGCCGCCTGCCGTGGCGATCTTTAGAATATCATACGCTGTGACCGCACCGCCCCGCTCCTTGCCGAAGTAGCACTGCATATAATAGGCGGTGCGGATGGAGTCGAGCAGGTTGGACGAGTCGTTGGTGGCCGAGCCATCGCAGCCCAGGCTGAGACAGACGCCGTCGCGCAGCATCTGCTTCATGGGCAGGATCGGGAAACCGCTGAGGATAGCCGGTGCGGGGCAGTGGGAGACGCCCGCGCCATAATCGCCAATTATTTTGTATTCCTCCGGCGTCAGCTCCCAGCAGTGGGCAAACCAGACATTTTCACCCAAAAAGCCCAGACGGCGGCACCATTCCAGGGTGCGCATCCCATAGCGGGCCTGCATAAATTCGTTTTCGCCCTCCCCCAGGTGGGTGTGCAGGCGGCAGCCGGTCTCCTTAGCCAGGGCGACGGAGGCGGTGAAGCAGTCTGCGGCGCAGTTCATGGGCTGGCAGGGGGCGATGACGATCTGCCGCATGGAGAAGGGGCTTGCGTCGTGGTATTTTTCGATGAGTGCGCGGGTGTGGGCGATGAAGGTCTCCGTGTCCTCCCGGATATCGTCAGGAATGGGGCTGCCGTCGGACATGGGGCGGGTGTTGGTCGCGCGCCCGGCGTGATAGCGGATGCCGATCTGCTGGGCCGCCTCCATCTGCCGGTCGATCGACGCCTTGCCGGTACGGGCGTTGAAGCAGTATTGGTGGTCAAAGGCAGTGGTGCAGCCGTGCTTGATCAGGTCTGCCATGGCGGTCAGCGCGGAATAGTACATGACATCACTGTCGACATAGCGGACTGCCTGGAAAAAGACGTCCAGCCATTCCAGGACGGTCATATTTGGGTAATCGATGGTGGTCAGGTTGCGGATAAAGGTCTGGAAAAAGTGGTGGTGCGTATTGACAAGGCCCGGGTAGATCAGCTTCCCGGTGGCGTCGATGACCTGGGCACTTTCGCAGGAGATATGCGGGGCAATTTCAAGGATTTTTTGGTCTTCGATCAGAAGATCACAGTGTTCATAGACCCGGTCGCGTTCGTCGCAGCTGACAATGGCCCGGGCGTTTCGGAGCAGTGTCTTTGCCATCATGCTTCCTCGCTTTCTGCAAAGTGATAGTATAATAATATTATAAACCATATATATACTATACTGTCAAGTGCGGGCGCGAAAGAAGGCAGTATTTTTCCAGCTGCGCTGCCGGCTCTGGGACGGATTTGATTTGTTTAGACACGCGAAAAGCGCACACCAGGCATGCCCGGTGCGCGCTTTGGTTAGGGGTAAAATCTATGTGCAGTTTTGCTGGAAATTTCCCATCATTGCTTGACAAGAGCGTGGTTTCTCCCTATGATATGGGCAAACCGGAGCGGCGGCGCGGGGGCGTTACAGGGCCCGCAGGGCGTCGACCAGCGCGGTCTTCCCGGCGGTCTTCTTGTCCTTTGTTTTGATCTTCCGGGCGGGGACGCCTGCCATTACCGCGCCCGGCTCGACATCGTTTACCACGACGGCCCCAGCGGCGATGACGGCACCCTTGCCGACATGGACCCCTTCGATCACGACGGCGTTGGCCCCGATGAGCACATCGTCCTCAATGATGACTGGCGTCGCGCTGGCCGGTTCGACGACGCCCGCCAGGACAGCGCCCGCGCCGACGTGGCAGTTTTTGCCGACAGTCGCGCGCCCGCCCAAGACGGCGCCCATGTCGATCATCGTGCCTGCGCCGATGATCGCGCCGATGTTGATGATCGCGCCCATCATAATAACGGCATTATCGCCGATCTCGACATTTTCCCGGATGATCGCGCCCGGCTCGATGCGGGCGTTGATGGGCTTGAGGTCCAGCATGGGGATGGCGGAGTTGCGGCAGTCGTTCTCAATGACCAGCTGGGCGATCTTGTCCGCGTGGGCTTCCAGCACCGGGCCGATGTCCTTCCAGTCGCCGAAGACGATCTTCGTCCCGGACCCGGCGGCAAACACCTGGGCGTTCGGGAATTCGACCGGCTGGGTCTCCTGCAAGAATACCCGGACGGGGGTCTTTTTCTCCGATGTGCGGATATATTCAATGATTTCCTGTGCATTCATAAGCCATTGCCCCTTTGTAAAGTTTAGAAGTTTAGAAGTCAATTTTAGTACGGATCCCGGCGCAAAGCGCGTCCCGCGTTTGCGCCAGCTCTCGTATATTTATCTTTATCATAGCACGGCCCGGCGGGAATTTCCACTATTATTCCTCCGCCTGCGCCGGAAATGGAGGAACTATGCTGCAAATGATCGAAGACCGCCGGGCGCTGCACCAGATCCCGGAATTGGACCGGCAGCTGCCGGAGACGCTGGCCTATCTGACTGCCGCCCTGGCCCCGCTGCGCTGCCGCCTGCTGCGGCCCATGGCGGGGGCGCTGTGCGCGTATTTTGACTTCGGCGCGGCGCGCACCATTGCGTTCCGCTCCGATGCCGACGCGCTGCCGGTGCAGGAGCAGACGGGGCTGCCCTTTGCCTCGCGCCACCCGGGGAAAATGCACGCCTGCGGCCATGATGCGCATATGGCGATGCTGCTGGAGCTGGCCCGCCGTCTGGATCGGATGGAGGCGCTGCCGCAGAATATCCTGCTGGTCTTCCAGCCTGCGGAGGAGACGACCGGCGGCGCGCGGGACCTGTGTCAGACGGGGATCTTCCAGGAATATGGCGTAGAGGCGATCTTCGGGATGCACTTGTGGCCGGACCTGCCGTCGGGCGTCATCGCCAGCCGCAGGAATGAGATGATGAGCCGCTCCTGCGAGGTGACGGTGGAGATCACCGGGCGCTCCGCTCATATTGCCAAAGCGGCGGAGGGCATCGATGCCCTGGCTGCCGGGGTGGATTTTTACCAGCAGGTCATGGCGGCGGTGGACGCGCTGCCGCCGCAGGTGTTCCGCCTGTGTAAATTCGGCCGTATGGAGAGCGGGACGGTGCGCAATGCCGTCAGCGCCCATACTGTCCTGGAAGGGAGCCTGCGGGCGTTCCAGGACGAGGCCTTTACCGGCCTGCAGGCGCGCATTCGCGCCATTGGCAGCGCTGTCGCCCAGAAGAGCGGCTGTCAGGTCGAGGTCACGATGAACGACGGCTATCCGGCGGTGATGAACCCCGGCGCGCTGTTTGACCGGGTGCTTGCCAGCGGGCTGGAGTTTGTGCAGCTGGACGCGCCGGTGATGATCACGGAGGATTTCTCCTGGTACCAGCGCCAGCTGTCGGGAATGTTCTTTTTCCTGGGGGTCGGCCCGGCGCCGGCGCTGCACGCGGCGGACTTCCAGTTTGACGAGGCGGCGCTGCAGCGGGGCGCGGATTTCTGGGAGCAGCTGGCCCGGCAGTACCGGCCGTGAAGCGCGTTTTACGGAAATAGACAAAAGAAACGCCGGATTGCAATGTATTTTTTTCGCTGTTTTGAAAAAAATACATTGCAATTGGGGAAAAAAGATGGTAATATATTGGCTAATGATAGAGGCGCATCGCGTGATGAGTAAACAAGCTGGAAGGGGCTGTATCCCGTTGGCTTGCGGAAAGGGGCGCGTTGCCGAAGGCAGCTTCGGATACAGCGGAGCTGTGCTGGGCCGGCAAACTAATAGCTGCCGGACTGTCGCATCACTGCGGAGTGCTATCGTTTCAATTTGGATCGCCGGATCGTGCCCATTTGGCCGCCTGGCGGTGCAACAGGAATGCTGAGCAGCTGATCCGCGAGGATGCGAGCTGCTTTTTCTTATATTTTCTCACCAGAAGGAGGACAAAATTATGACAGATTCGATTTTCAGAGGCATTGCCACCGCGCTGATCACCCCGTTTCGCAACGGCGAGGTGGACTATGATACCTTTGGCCGCCTGATCGATTGGCAGATCGAAAACGGGATCGACGCCCTGGTCATCTGCGGTACCACCGGCGAGGGCTCGACCCTTTCCGACGAGGAGCACAAGGCGTGCATCCGCTTCGCCGTGGAGCGGGCCGCAGGCCGGACGGTCATCATCGCCGGGACGGGCAGCAACGATACGAACTACGCCATCAACCTGACGAAGTATTCCTGCGATGTGGGCGCGGACGCGATGCTTGTCGTCACGCCTTACTATAACAAGGCCACCCAGCGGGGCCTCGTCGAGAGCTTCTACGCCATCGCCGATGCCAGCACGAAGCCGATGATCGTCTACAACGTCCCCTCCCGCACAGGCTGCAATATCCAGCCACAGACCTACCTGAAGCTGGCGGAGCATGAGAATATCCGGGGCATCAAGGAAGCCAACGGCGATATCTCCAGCGTCGTCGAGACCCAGTCGCTGCTGCGGGGCAAGCTGGACCTCTACTCCGGCAATGACGATCAGCTCGTGCCGATCCTGGCCATGGGCGGCGCAGGGTGCATCTCGGTCCTCTCGAACCTGATGCCCCGCCAGACCCGGGAGATCTGCGATCGCTTCTGGGCTGGGGATGTCGCTGGGGCAGCCAAGCTGCAGTGCGACTACCTGCCGCTGATCAATGCGCTGTTCAGCGAGGTCAACCCCATCCCGGTCAAGGCGGCGATGGCGGCCATGGGCTTTGGCGAAAATTCGCTGCGGCTGCCGCTGACCTGCATGGAGCAGGCCCATGCGGAGGTTTTGCTGCGGCTGATGCGGGAACAGGGGTTGATCTGATGAGAATTATCGTAAATGGCGCCTGCGGGCGCATGGGGCAGACGCTGCTGCGGCTCATCGCCCAGCAGCCAGAACGCTATACACTGGCCGCCGCCGTGGACCCGCGGGGCGACGGCAAGGCCGTCCTGCAGAGCTTTGACGCAGCGCCCCAAGCGGATATTATCATTGATTTCTCTCATCATAGCGCGGTGACGGAGCTGCTGGCCTACGCCCAGGCGGTCAACACGCCGGTGATCGTCGCGACGACGGGGCATACGCCCGAGGAGCGAGCGCTGATCGAAGCGGCGGGGAAAAAGATCCCGGTGTTTTACAGCGGCAATATGTCCCTGGGCATCGCGCTGCTGTGCAGTCTGGCAAAGAAGACGGCGGCGGTGTTCCCCGACGCGGATATTGAGATCGTCGAGACCCACCACCGGCACAAGCTGGACGCCCCCAGTGGGACGGCTCTGATGCTGGCCGACGCCATCCGGGAGAGCCGCCCGGCGGCGCAGAATCACTGCGGGCGCAGCGGCATGTGCCCCCGGGAGGAGGGCGAGATCGGCATTCACGCCATCCGGCGGGGTGAGATTGTCGGCATCCACGAGGTGCAGATCTCGACGGGGACTCAGACCATCATCCTCAAGCACGAGGCCCACGACCGGGCGCTGTTTGCCGACGGTGCGCTGGATGCGGCAGCCTTTTTGCAGGGCAAGCCCGCAGGGCTTTACAAGATGGACGATTTGGTGCGCTGATCGTAAATCGCAGATTTTGCACGGAAAGCGGCGCTGCGGCGCAGGGGCCTTCGGGCGTCTGGCCGCAGCGCCGTTTTTTCTCTGCCGGTTGCGTTGTAGGAACCAGAAGTTTTCTGCAATTTTCCAGTTGTCGCCAGGCCGGAAGCGTGGTATAATAGATTGTTGAAATACTGCTTGTTTTGCAGAAAAACAGCTTAATTACCACGACTTACGACCCAGGAGGGGGGTCCTGTATGCTAGATAAAATTTCCATCCGCGGCGCCAGAGCGAACAACCTGAAAAATGTCGATCTGGACTTGCCGCGGGATAAGCTGATCGTTTTCACCGGCCTATCCGGCTCGGGAAAATCCAGCTTGGCGTTTGATACGATCTTTGCCGAGGGGCAGCGGCGCTACGTGGAGTCCCTCTCCTCCTATGCCCGGCAATTTTTGGGGCAGATGGACAAACCGGATGTGGACTCCATTGACGGCCTCTCCCCTGCCATCTCCATCGACCAGAAGACGACTTCGAAAAACCCCCGCTCCACCGTGGGGACGGTCACAGAGATTTATGACTATCTGCGCCTGCTCTGGGCCCGGGTCGGCACACCCCATTGCCCGCGCTGCGGCAAGGAGATCCGCCGCCAGACCATTGACCAGATCGTGGATAAGGTCGGGCAGTTGCCGGAGGGGACGAAATTCCAGGTCCTGGCCCCGGTCATCCGGGGGAAAAAGGGCGAGCACAGCAAAGTCCTGGAGGACGCACGGCGCAGCGGCTTTGTCCGCGTCCGGGTGGATGGCAGCTTATACGATCTTTCTGAAGAGATCACGCTGGATAAGAATAAAAAGCATCACATCGAGCTGGTCGTGGACCGGCTGGTCATGCGCGGCGAGATCCGCCGCCGGTTGGCTGACTCCATCGAGACGGCCACAGCCCGCAGCGGCGGTTTGGTCATCATCCAGGAGCCGGGCAGCGGCGCGGAGACGCTGTACTCCCAGAATTACGCCTGCGATGACTGCGGCGTGAGCTTGCAGGAGCTCTCGCCCCGGATGTTCTCGTTCAACAACCCCTATGGCGCCTGCCCGGCGTGTACCGGCCTGGGCTTTTTGCAAAAGGCCGACCCGGAGCTGGTCATTCCGGACCCGAGTCGTTCGATCTGGGATGGCGGCATCGAGGCCAGCGGCTGGAACAGCGTCAAGTCAGATTCCATCGCGCGGATGTATTTTGAAGCCCTGGCGGAGAAATACCACTTTTCCCTGCAGGACCCGATCAACAAGCTGCCCAAAGCGGGACTGCAGGCGATTTTATACGGCACCGGCAAGGAAAAGCTGCAGCTGCACTACTCCCGCGGCAATGGCCGGGGGACACTGGAGCAGCCCTTTGAGGGCGTTCTGCCAAATCTGGAGCGCCGCTTGCGGGAGACCCAGTCCGACGCGATGCGCAAGGAGCTGGAGTCCTATATGGCGGCCCAGCCCTGCCCGGAATGCCATGGCGACCGCCTCTTGGAGATCTCCCGGGCGGTGACGGTCGGCGGGATGCGCATTGCCGATTTCTGTCGCCTGCCGGTAACGCAGGCGCTGGCATTTGTGAACGATTTGCACCTGACCGGCGCCCAGGCGATGATCGCCGACCAGATCCTGCGGGAGCTGCGGTCGCGGCTGGGCTTTTTGAAGGACGTGGGCCTGGAGTACCTGACCCTGGCCCGGGCTGCCGGGACGCTTTCCGGCGGCGAGAGCCAGCGTATCCGGCTGGCGACGCAGATCGGCTCGTCTCTGATGGGGGTCTTGTATATCCTCGATGAGCCGTCCATCGGCCTGCACCAGCGGGATAACGACCGCCTGCTGGCGACACTGAAGCGCCTGCGGGACTTGGGCAATACCCTGATCGTCGTTGAGCACGATGAGGATACGATGCGGGCGGCGGATTATATCGTGGACGTCGGCCCCGGCGCGGGCGTCCATGGCGGCAGCATCGTCGCGGCGGGGCCGCTGGAGAAGATCGTTGCCACGCCGGAGAGCATCACGGGGCAGTATCTGTCCGGCGCGCGGAAGATCCCCGTCCCCACGCAGCGCCGCAGCGGCAATGGCCATTGGCTCAAGGCCTTCGGCTGCCGGGAAAACAATCTGCAGAATATCGACGTCGCCATCCCCTTGGGGACGTTCACCTGCGTGACCGGCGTCTCCGGGTCGGGCAAGTCCAGCCTGGTCAATGAGATCCTCTATAAAAAGCTGGCGGCAAAGCTGAACCGGGCCCGGCTGCGGGCCGGGCGGCACGATCATTTTGAGGGCATCGAGCATCTGGACAAGGTCATCGCCATCGACCAGAGCCCCATCGGGCGGACGCCCCGGTCGAATCCGGCGACGTATACGGGCCTGTTTAATGATATCCGCGATCTGTTTGCCGCGACGGCGGAGGCGAAGGCCCGGGGCTACGGCCCGGGGCGGTTCTCCTTCAATGTCAAGGGCGGCCGCTGCGAGGCCTGCAGCGGCGATGGGTTGGTGCGCATCGAGATGCATTTCCTGCCGGATATTTATGTCCCCTGCGAGGTCTGCGGCGGCCGCCGGTATAACCGGGAGACGCTGGAGGTGCTCTATAAGGGGAAGAATATCGCGGATATTCTGGATATGACTGCCGATGAGGCATTGGAATTTTTTGAAAACCTGCCCAAGATTCGCCGCAAGGTGGCGACGCTGGTGGAAGTTGGCCTGGGCTATATCAAGCTGGGCCAGAGCTCCACGACCCTCTCCGGCGGCGAAGCCCAGCGGGTCAAGCTGGCGACGGAGCTCTCCCGCTGCGCCACCGGCTCGACGATCTATATCCTCGATGAGCCGACGACGGGGCTGCACACCTACGATGTGCATAAGCTGACAGAAGTCCTGCAGCGCCTGGTGGAGTTGGGCAACACCGTCCTGGTCATCGAGCATAACCTGGACGTGATCAAGACGGCGGACTATATCATCGACCTGGGGCCCGAGGGCGGCACCGGCGGTGGGACCATCGTCGCGGCGGGAACGCCGGAGGAGATCGCGCAGCATCCGGCCAGCTATACCGGAAAATATCTGCGGGGCGTGCTGTAAAGGAGAGAGCATGGAAAAAGAAGGCAATATTCACGCCGGGCATCGGCAGCGACTGAAGCAGCGATTTCTGGAGGCGGGGATGGACGGCCTTTCGGATGTCAACTGCCTGGAACTGCTGCTGTTCTACGCCATTGCCCGGCGGGATACGAACCCGCTGGCCCATGCGCTGCTGGAACGGTTCGGCTCGCTTTCGGCTGTTTTCAACGCGCCGCCGGAACAGCTGCAGCAGGTGCCGGGGATCTCGGAGCATGCGGCGGTCTTGCTGCACGCCATCCCGGCGCTGGGCAGAAGGTATTTTATCGACCAGACCCGGCAAGAGAAGATCCTGAACTCGACCGAGCGCTGCGGCGCGTATCTGATCCCGTATTTCTTCGGCGCCCGGGAAGAGCAGGTGTATCTGCTGAGCCTGGATGCCAAGTGCAAGGTGTTGGACTGCAGGCTTCTCTCCCGCGGTAGTGTCAACGCGGCGGAGATCTCTGTGCGGCGCATCGTGGAGACGGCGCTTGCGGTCAACGCAACGTCTGTCGTTCTGGCCCATAACCACACCAGCGGCATTGCACTGCCCTCCCGGGAGGACGAGGCGACGACCCGCCGCTTAGAGACAGCGCTGGATGCCGTGGGCATTCAACTGGTGGACCATATCATTGTGGCGGATAACGATTTTGTCTCCATGGCCGACAGTGGCTTTTTCCAGAATCGCTGAGCGGAAAATACATAGCAAAACATAGTAAAAACCACAGGCAAGCGAAATACTTGCCTGTGGTTTTGTTATGTCCGTTATTGCGGTGCGGGCTGGGCATCTGGCGTGTTTGCCAGATGGGCCTGGGTGATGTAGCGGCTTTTGAGCATGGCCCGGTCGATTTTGCCATTGGCGTTAAAGGGCATCTGCTCCAGGTGGATGAACCGGTTGGGCTGCATGTAATTGGGCACGGTGTGCCGCAGCCGGAAGAGGATGCGGGATTCGTCGATGGGCCCATCGTAGATGCAGACGATCTGGTCCGTATCGGCCTGGTGCAGGCAGACGGCGTTTTTGATCTCCGCCAGGCTGCACAGGACGGCTTCAATCTCGCCCAGCTCAATGCGGTAGCCCATATGCTTGATCTGCCCGTCCTTCCGGGAGCAGAAGCGGAGGATCCCACGCTTGTCCATAATGCCCAAATCGCCGGTCCGGTAAATGAGGTCCGGATAAGCAGAGGCGGGGTTTTGGACAAAGGCGGCGGACGTCTTGTCCGGGTCATTATAATAGCCCTTGGCCAGGCCGATGCCCCGGACGCAGATCTCGCCGATCTGGCCGCGCTTGACGAAGTTGAGATCGTCATCCAGCAGCATGACCTGCTTGTTCAGGCAGGGACGGCCGATGGGGATCATCTCCTCGTCGGCAAATTCCTTGTTGACGATAAAATAAGTGCAGTCAACGGTGACTTCCGTCGGACCGTAGAGATTGACATATTGCACGTCCGGCAGGGCGGCCCGCCAGATGTTCAGCTCCCGGGCCCGCATCGGCTCGCCGCCGACGATGACGCGCTTGAGCCAGCGGGGCGCCGCCTTGGCCAGTGCGCCGGAGTTTGCCAGCTGGTTAAACGCGCCGGTGCTCCAGATGAAGGAGGTGATGCCGTAGTCGTCGGCAAAGGCGAGCAGCCGCTCCGGCAGCAGGACGTATTCCTGCGGGAAGATGTGGACGGTACAGCCGCAGCGCAGGCCCAGGTAGATATCCTTGACAGAGAGGTCAAAGTAGAAGGGGGCCTGGTTGCCGAGAATGTCTTCGTCGGTGAAGTGGAACGTATCGGCCATCCACTCGGTGAAATCAATGACAGCCCGGTGGGAGATCACGATCCCCTTGGGTGCGCCGGTGGAGCCGGAGGTGTAGATGACATAGGCCGGGTCGATATCCAGGACCATCTGGCGGCGGGCCGTCAGGAACATCGTCACCGGGTTGGCCCGCTGGGCTTCTTCCAGGGTGAAGACCGGGCACATGGCGGCGAAGTGGTCCATATCCTCCTCTGCGTCCCGGGGGCCTAGCAGCGCGGCGGGGCGCAGCTGCCGCAGGATCATCTCCAGGCGGCGGGGCGGCATATCCCGGTCGATGGGGACGTAATAGTTGCCGCTGGCCAAGATCCCCATAAACCCAGCCAGGCTCAGAGAGGAGCGCTCGACCAGAATGGCGATGGGCCGGTTCAGGGCGTTGGTCCGGGTCATGATAAATGTGCCGATGGCTTCGGCAGCGTGCAGCAGGGACCGGAAGGTGTAAGCATTTTTCGGGTCGGCAAAGGCGACTTTGTCGCCATATTGTGCAGCCGAGTGTTCGAGATACTCAAACAGATTCTTTTGCAGCGCCAAGGGGATACGCCACCTTTCTCTCTAGGATGCGCCGGGCGTGCCGGCGGTCAGAAGGGTAAAATCGGGGCGGAGCCGTCGTCCTCCGCCTGCGTAATGGCACGGATGAGAACGGCATAGTGATACTGAGGGCTAACCTGGACCTCGACCCGGTCGCCGGCGCGGCGGCCGAGGACAGCCTTGCCCAAGGGGGATTCCTTGCTGATCAGGCCCTGGTCCGGGTCGGTCCGGATCGTGGTAACGACCTGGATGGTCTGCTCCATCTCGTCCTCTTCAAAGTAGAGGGTCACCTTGTCAAACAGCCCGACGACGCTGCTCTGCTTGGGGGCTTCGTCGATCACATGGGCGGTTTTGATCATATTCTGCAGGTAGCGGATGCGGCTTTCGTTGCGGTTTTTGGCGCGCTTGGCTTCTTTGTATTCGAAATTCTCGCTCAGATCGCCAAATTCGCGGCAGCGCTTGACCTCCTCTAAAAGGACGGGCCGCTGGTTTTGGATCCGGTCGTCCAGCTCCTGCTGCATTAAGCGAATGTCCTGTTTTGTCAATTCGTCGTGCATAAAACTGCCTCTTTCCTTTGGGCGCGGGGCTTGGACAGGCCCGGCAGTCCTTGCAAATATATTACCACGTTACGGCAAACGCGTCAATGAAAAGCGCGTTAAAAATCCTTAAACCGATGCGTCCGGCTCCTCGCCGGGCGCGCGGTTCGCCGGTGCGGCATCCTGCTCGACGATGGGGATAAAGTGCTTGGCAAACTTCTGCTTGCCCCGGCTGCGGACATAGAAAAAGCCGATGACGGAGAACACGACCGCGCCGATAAAATTGACGAACAGGTCCTTCATCGTGTCATACAGGCCGATATCCAGATAGCCGCCCAGGCCGAGGGACTGGCCATTGATGCTGGTGTCGGTGATATCGCGGATGACGATGGGGGTATTACTATTGGCCGGGTCCAGCTTCACAGAGGAGATCACGTGCAGGACGGTGTCCTTCTGCATGTCTGTCTGGAAAAAATAGTCCATGGCGAATTCAAAAAATTCCCAGAGAATGCCGATGGTCATGGAAAAGCAGAACGCGACCAGGGCCAAAAACAGCGGCGACAGCTCCAGCTGGAAGCGCTTGTTGCGGTTGAACAGATCCACCAGGGAGAAGCCGACAGCGGCGGCCATAAAGCCGTTGATGGTGTGCATTAAGGTGTCCCACCCGGTGTAGCGGACATACCAGCAGGCCAGCTCGCCCAGAATCTCTGCGGCGAAAATAAAGCAGAGGATGATGATCTCCAGCGTGTCCGGCAGGTCGACCCGGAAGTTGCGCTCCACAAAGGCGGGCAGCAGGAACAGCACCAGCGTCAGCGCGCAGGTGGCGACGTTTTCATAGCGCCCGCGGATGGCGGAGAGCACCAGCGCCGCAAGGACGATGGCCCGGAGGGTGAAATAGACGATAAATTTGCCCTTGTGCTCGTGAAATTGCTGCCGCAGGCTCTGGCGGTCATAGGGGGGCAGCGGGGATTGTAGCTTTTTCTTTGCCATAGGGGGCTCCTTCCTGAGGGAAATTGAGGGAATCGAGATAATGCTGCTCCCGCGCCTGGCAGGTAAACAGTAGGATCTGGCGCTGCTGGGCCAGCTGCCGGAGCAGATCCAACGCGCGGGCCATACGGGTATCATCAAAGCAGACCAGGGCGTCGTCGAGGACGCAGGGCGTCTCCGGCGGGGCCAAAAGCTGGGCGATGGCCAGGCGCAGGGCGAGCCAGATCTGGTCGCAGGTGGCGGCGCTGTAGCAGCGGCTGGAATGGGCGGTGGGGTCGCCGGGCTCCTGCAGGCGGACCTGCAACTGCCGGTCCAGCTCCAATTGCCGGTGGGGGATGCCTGTCAGCTGGGCCAGATATTCCCCGGCCAGCCGCCGCAGCGGCGGGGCGAAGCGGGCCTGCAGGGCATCGCTGGCCCGCTGCAGAGCGTCCAGCGCCAGGCCGAGGGCTTCGTAATGCTGGGTGAGCGCGGCCAGCCGGTCTGTCAGCGCTTTGCGCTGCTGCTGCAGCTGCGGCAGCGGCGGATAAACCTCCAGCCGCGCCTGGGCAGCGGCAAGCTGCTGGCGGCAGCTTGCCCGGCGGGCGTCCAGTTCCTGCATGGCGTCATCGTGCGGCTGCGCCGGGAGCAGCTGCAGCAGCTGCTGCAGCGCGGCGTCCGCCTGCCGGGCCTGCGCTTCGGCCTGCGCGCGGCGTTGGGGCAGGGCCAGGGCGTTTAAAATCGCGGCCTGGGCTTCCGCAGGCGTGTTTGCCTGGGGAAATGCCGCGGTGATCTCGGCGGGCAGACGGTCTGACGCCGCCTTTCGGGCAGGCCACAGTGCGGCCAGGGCGCTGGCCAGGGCCAGAACACCGCAGGCGATGGCGGCGGGCAGGCTGCGGCGCAGCAGCGCCGCGGCGAAAGCCAGCAGGAGCGCCGCGGCGAGGAAGGGCCAGCGGCGATGCTTCTGGCGCGGCAGCTCTGCCGGGTCGGCGGCAAGCTGGGTCAGCCATTGGCGCAGCTGCGCATCTTCCGGCAGCGCGGCCTGCTGCTGCGTGAGGGCAGCCAGCTGCTCGTTTGCCAGCTTCGCTTGCAGCTGGGCATCCCGGCGGGCAGCTTCCGTTTGGGCGGCGCAGCGGGATGCAGCGTTGCGATAGGCCTCGTCCAGCTGCGTTAGCTGCTTTTGTTGATTGGCGCAGGCGTCCTCCAGCGCGCTGCGCTGGGCCAGGGCCTGCTCACATTGGGCCAGCTCTGCCTGGCAGGCAGGGATCAGGCCGGTTTTATGATGCTGGCAGCGGCGTTGGAGCTGCTGCAGCTGCTGCTTTGCCTGGGCGAATGTCGCCTCCTGCGGCCCCGTCGAGACCAGGCGCTGCAGCTGCTGCTCCAGGGCCTCGTCATAAGTCAGCGCGTGGGCCTCCTGGGCCAGAAAGACGCTGCGGGCAAAGACGCTGCGGGGCAGACCTGTCAGCGTTTGGCCGCAGGTTGCGGCCTGCAGCTCGTCGATGGGCGCGCCGGAGTCCGTATCATAAGCGCGGAAGACCGAGAACGGCGCTTTCGGTGTGCTGCTGCGTTCGATGGTCACTGCCCGGTCTTGCCACACAAGGTCGATGCGCCCGGCCATGGGCTTGCCGGACCAGGGCTGGTATTTATGCTTGTCCGCCAGGGCGGCCTTGCTGTCGCGCTGGCTGGCGTCGATGCCGTAGAGCATGGCCAGCAGGAAGGCGCACCAGGTGGATTTGCCGCCCTCATTCGGGGCGTACAGGAGATTCAGGCCCGGCTGGAGTGTCAGCACGGCGCCGTCCAGCTTGCCAAAGGTGGCTTGCAGACGCTTGAGGATCATGGCAGCGTCACCTCCCGGCCGTCCAGGGCCTGCAGGCCCAATTCCAGGGCCAGCTCCAGCGTCTGCCGCTGCGCGCCGTCTGGCGCGGCTTGGATGGCGCTGTGCATCTTCTTGGTAAAGAGGCCCCGCAGGGAGTCCTCTCCGGCATCTGCCGGGCGCAGCGGCGGCTGCGTCGCATCCACCAGCTGCAGAGAGGCAAAATAGGGCGCAAGCTGCGCCTGCAGCGCGGCAAGGTCCGGGGCCGGGCCGTCGCCGGTCAGGCGGATGCGGTAATGATGGCGCGCGCTGTCCTTGGGCAGCTGGCTTGCCAGATCGGCCAGCCGGGCTGCGGGCAGGTCCAGAATTTCATAGCGGGGGGCGTCCAGCATCTGAAAGTGCAGCTGCACTGCATGCGGGGCGGCCTGTACTAAGTATACGCCCTTTGGACCGGTTTCATCAAAGCCGCGGCCCATAAAACAGCCAGGCCAGGCGTAGGTGACGCAGGTTTCCGTCCGGTAGGCGGCGCGGCGGTGGATATGGCCCAGGGCCAGGTAGCAAAGGCCACTGGCGGCGATCTCCGCTGGGGTGGCCGTCCGATAAGCGGGGCCGTTGGGATCGCCGTGCAGGACCATGAAATGTGGCCGCCCGTCCTGCGGGGCGTGAAAACCCGCCAGGGAGGGCAGCCGCACGTCACAAAACGCAGCGCCGGAGACGGTGCAGTCGCCGAGGTCCAGCGTTTCGATCTGAGGGGTTGCGAAAATATGCACCTGGCTGGGCCAGGGATAGCACTGGTAAGGGCTGTCCGGCCCCATGGGGTCATGATTGCCCGGGGCGATGAAAACCTGCGCCGGGCATTCCGCCAGCGCCTGGCGCAATTGATCGACGGTATCGCGGTAGACCGTGCCAGTATCGAAGAGATCCCCGGCCAGCAGTACCAGACGGCAGCCCTCCCGGCGGCAGAGCCGGGGCAGAGCCTCCAGCAGCTGGCGGGCCTGCTGGCGCCGCGCCGCTGCCTGCTCCGGCGGCAGCCCGGCAAAGGGCGAATCCAGATGCAGATCTGCCGCGTGCAGCAGCTTGATCGGCTCAATCATAGAGGGCGACCTGCTCGACGCTGCGGCATTTGCCGGTGTTTGCATCAAAGGTGAAGATGGCCCCCTCCAGCTTGCAGGGCCCCGGTGCAGGCTCGTAGCGGCCGGTGAGATCGCCCCGGAATTTTGCGATGGACTGCGCCGGTTTGACGCCCAAAATGGAGTGGGCCGGGCCGGTCATGCCGAGGTCTGTGAGATAGCCGGTGCCGCCGGGCAGGAGCTGGGCGTCGGCCGTGGGGACATGGGTGTGCGTCCCCCAGACGGCGGTGACACGCCCGGCCAGCATGTGGCCCATGGCCAGCTTTTCCGAAGTCGCTTCGGCGTGCAGCTCAACGAAGATCAGCTTTGTCTCAATGCGCTTTAAAATGCGCTCGACCTGCAAAAAGGGGTTCTCCGGCGTGTAGTCCATTCCGCAGCGGCCGATGAGGTCGATGACGGCGACGTCGCCAAAGTCGGTCTCGAAGACGCCCCAGCCGTGCCCCGGCGCCTGGGGCGCATAGTTGGCCGGGCGGAGCAGGTTCGGGCAGCTTTTGGCGTAGGGCACCAGCTCCCTGCGGCCCCAGGTGTGGTTGCCCATGGTGATAACGTCGGCCCCGGCGTCAAAGATGTCCTCCGCCTGTTGGGGCGTGAGCCCCAGCATAGAGGCATTTTCCCCGTTGACGACGGTGAAATCAATTTCATACCTGCGCTGCAGCGCGGGCAGCTGGCGGCATAAATAGTCGCAGCCACTGGGGGCGACGACGTCGCCGACGGCCAGCAATCTTCGTTCCATGTAGTTTCCTCCCGGCGTAGCGCCTTTGCCTGTGCGTACCGGCAAAACGGCGGTTTTCTCGTTCATTGCCGCTATCATACCATTTTTTCCGGGAAAGCACAAGGCCGGAAACCGGCGCGCCGCCCTTGACAAACTGGCGTACAGCTCTATAATAAGTATTATGATATGACGAAACGGAGGGCGACCGATGCTCTATAAAGATTTGATGGACAAGCTGATGCTGGGGCAGGACCTGACCCGGGCGGAGCTGGAGCGGACCATTGCCGGGATCATGACCCAGGAGCTGACCCAGGTCCAGGTGCTGGGCTTTCAGATGGCCTTTTTGATGAAGGGGCCGACGCCTCAGGAGCTGGCGGACTATGCCCACGCCATGCGGGCCAACTGTGCGTCCATCGACGCTGCCGCCTTTGGCCCGGCGCTGGATATCGCCGCCACCGGCGCGGGCGAGCGAGCGGGCCGGTTGGCGCCTGCTGTCGCCCTGCTGGCGGCAGCGCCGGGCGCGCCGGTCATCAAGCAGGTGCGCACCAGCGTGCCGGGGTATTTCGGCAGCGCAGGCGTCCTGGCGGCGCTGGGCATTGACGTGGCGGGATCGGAAGCCGAGGCCAGGGCCCAGCTGGCGGCGGCGCAGACAGCATTTTTGGCCCCCCGGGCTTTTCACCCGTCGCTGGCCCAGACGCTCAATGATGAGACGGAGGCCCAGATCCGGGCGCTGACCCAGACGATCATCGGCCCGCTGATGAATCCGGCGGCGATCTCCTATCTGCTTTTGGGGGTCCATGACCGGGAGACACTGGAAATTTTGCAGGAGGCGATCCCGGTGCTCCCCGGCCTGCGGGCGCTGCTGGTGCAGGGCGCAGACGGGGCAGACAGCATCACGCTGGATGGCCCGGCCGATCTTCTGCGCTGGGACGGCGCTGCCTGGCAGGCCCAGACGGTAACGCCTGCGGATCTGGGGCTGCGCGCCTGCTCCTGGACCCTGCAAAAGACGGAGAAGGACGCCGAGACAGCGCAGCAGATCACCGCGCTGCTGCGGGGCGAGGTGCGCGATGCCCGGCGGGATGTCCTGCTTGCCAATACGGCTGCGGCCCTTTGGGTCAGCGGTCAGGCAGAGGACCTGGCAGATGGGGTCTGCCTGGCTGCGGCTCGGCTGGACCGGGGCGACGGCGCGCGCCGCCTGGAAGCACTGCAGACACTGCACCGAGACGCGGTGCGGGAAAAGGGATAAAACAAAGAATAAGACCTTGGAGAGCCAACAGCTTTCCAAGGTCTTATTCTTTAAAAATGCTTGGGCGGTTTCCGCTTGGGGTGCGGGCTGGCGGGGCTCTCGGGCTGGGTCTTGCGCAGGGCGATGATCTGGTCGCGCAGGACGGCAGCGTACTCGTACTCCATCATCCGGGCGGCCTCCTTCATCTGCTTTTCCAGCTTGGCGATCTCGGCTTCCCGGTCGGCCTTCGTCCGCAGCTGGCGGCGGCGGTCGACCCCGGCGTCCTTGGAGATCTCGATGAGGGCGCGGACGTCCTTGATGATTGTCTTGGGGACGATGCCGTGGGCGTCGTTATACGCCTGCTGGTAGCTGCGGCGGCGGGCTGTCTCGTCCATAGCGCTGCGCATGGCGGCGGTGATATGGTCGGCGTAGAGAATGACCCGGCCCCCGGCGTTTCGGGCGGCGCGGCCGATGGTCTGGACCAAGCTGGTCTCACTGCGGAGGAAGCCCTCCTTGTCGGCGTCTAAGATCGCCACCCGGGAGACCTCTGGCAGGTCCAGCCCCTCCCGCAGCAGGTTGATGCCGACGAGGACATCGAATTTCGCCAGCCGCAGGTCGCGGATGAGCTCCATGCGCTCCATCGCGTCGATGCCGGAGTGCATATAGCGGACGCGGATGCCCGCCTTTTGCAGATAGACTGTCAGGTCTTCGGCCATTTTCTTTGTCAGCGTGGTGATCAGCACCCGCTCCTGCCGGGCTGTCACAGTGTGGATCTCCTGGATGAGATCGTCGATCTGCCCGGCAATGGGGCGGACGCAGACCTCCGGGTCCAGCAGGCCGGTGGGGCGGATGAGCTGCTCGGCGACCTGCCCGGCGCGGCTGCGTTCATACTCCGCCGGGGTGGCGGAGACATAGATGACCTGGCCGATCTTTTTCTGAAATTCCTCAAAATTCAAGGGGCGGTTGTCAAAAGCGGAGGGCAGGCGGAAGCCGTAGCGGACGAGACTCTCCTTCCGGGAACGGTCGCCTGCGTACATGGCCCGCACCTGGGGCAGGGTAACGTGGCTTTCGTCGATCATCAGCAAGAAGTCGTCGGGCATATAGTCCAGCAGCGTCATCGGCGCGGAGCCGGGGGCGCGGCCGGAGATCACCCGGGAGTAATTCTCGATTCCGGAGCAGAAGCCGATCTCCTGCATCATCTCAATGTCGTAGCTCGTGCGCTGGCGAATGCGCTGCGCCTCCAAAAGCATATCATTTTCTTCGAAATATTTGACCCGTTCCTCCATTTCTCGCTCGATTTCCACGATGGCGCGCTGCATTTTTTCCTTTGTGGCGACATAGTGGCTGGCGGGATAAATGGCGACATGCTCCAGGATCCGGTTCGGCATCCCTGTGACGGCATTGATCTCAGAGATGCGGTCGATCTCATCGCCGAAGAATTCGACGCGGATGGCCCGCCCGGCCCAGTAGGTGGGGTAGATCTCCACGGTGTCGCCCCGGACGCGGAAGGTGTTTCGGGTGAAATTGACATCGTTGCGCTCATAGCGGATCTCCGTCAGCTTGCGCAGCAGCTCCACCTGGGAGCGTTCCTGCCCGGTGCGGAGGGAGATGACCATGTTTTTGTAATCGATGGGGTCGCCCAAGCCGTAAATGCAGGAGACAGAGGCCACGACGATCACGTCCCGCCGCTCAAACAGCGACGATGTCGCGCTGTGCCGCAGGCGCTCGATCTCGTCGTTGATAGAAGAATCCTTCTCAATATACGTGTCCGTATGGGCGATATAGGCCTCGGGCTGATAATAGTCATAGTAGGAGATGAAATATTCCACGGCGTTTTCCGGGAAAAACTCCTTAAATTCCGCGCAGAGCTGGGCGGCCAGCGTCTTGTTATGGGCCAGCACCAGCGTGGGCCGGTTGACAGACTGGATGACATTGGCCATGGTAAAGGTCTTGCCGGAGCCCGTCACGCCCAGCAGGATCTGCTCGGAAAGACCGGCGTTCAGGCCCTGGACCAGCGTATCAATGGCCCGGGGCTGGTCGCCCATCGGCTGGTAGGGCGCGTGCAGTTTAAAATCCATGTGGTTCCCTCCTCCGGTGAAAAACGGTTTGGCCGCCTCCTAGTATAGCACGAGCGCCTGGCGGCGGCAAGGCTTAGGCCTGCTTGAATTGGCTGTAGTAAAGTGTCGCGTAGAAGCCGCCCTGGGCCAGCAGCACAGCGTGGTTCCCCTGCTCGACGATCTTGCCGTCCCGCATGACGAGGATGATATCGGCGTCCTGGATCGTAGAGAGCCGATGGGCGACGACGAAGGAGGTCCGGTCCTGCATCAGGGTCTCGAAGGCCTGCTGGATCTGCATCTCCGTGCGGGTGTCGATGCTGGAGGTGGCTTCGTCCAGGATCAGCATCGGCGGCAGGCAGAGCATGACCCGGGCGATGCACAAAAGCTGCCGCTGCCCCTGGCTGATGGCATCGCCGGTGAGGACGGTATCCAGCCCCTGGGGCAGCTGCTGGATGAAGCCCCAGCAGTGGGCGGCCTTGGCGGCTTGGATGATCGCGTCCTCCGGGGCGTCCGGGCGGCCAAAGGCAATGTTCTCCCGGACGGTTCCGCCTTTGATCCAGGTATCCTGCAGGACCATGCCGAAGCTACGGCGCAGTGCGGCCCGGGGCATCGCCGTGACCGGCGTGCCGTCCACGGTGATGCGGCCGCCGTCCGGCTCGTAAAAGCGCATCAGAAGATTGATGAGCGTCGTCTTGCCGCAGCCGGTGGGGCCGACGATGGCGACCCGCTGCCCGGGCTGGACGGTCAGATTCAGGTCCGTGATCAGGGGGCGGGTCTTGTCGTAGCTGAACTGAAGCTGCTCCAGCGTCACTGCGCCCTGGACCGGCTCCGGCGCTGCCATGACGGCGGCCGGTGGGTCCTCTGGCTCTGCCGGTTCTGCCAGCAGGGAGAAGATCCGGTCCGCGCAGGCCAGCGCATTTTGAAATTCTGTGACGACGGCGCTGATGTCGTTAAATGGTTTCATATACTGGTTGGCATAGGCCAGGAGGACCGTCAGGCCGCCGACGGTCAGGCTGCCGCCGGGGATCAGGAAGATGCCCAGCAGCGCCACCCCGGCATAGATCAGGCTGTTGACAAACCGGGTGGAGGGGTTGGTCAGGCTGCTGTAAAACACGGCCTGCTGGCTGCATTGCATCAGGTCCTCGTTGATGGCGGCAAAGCGGCGGGAGGCAGTCTCGGTGTAGTCGAAGGCTTGGACTAATTTTTGCCCGCCGATCATCTCGTCCACCAGCGCGGTCTGCTTGCCCCGCAGCACGCTCTGCTGCTGGAACAGCCGGAACGAGCGGCTGGAGATAAACCGGGCGACCAGAAAGCTCAGCGGGGTCAGGACCACGACCAGCAGCGAGACAGAGAGGTTTTTGGAGAACATGAACACCAGCGTGACGGCGATGGTCAAAATGCCCGTCAGCAGCTGGGTAAAGCCCAGCAGCAGGCCGTCGCTGATGACGTCGATATCTGCCGTGATGCGGCTGACCAGGTCGCCGACGGTGTGGCCGTCCAGGTAGGAGAGCGGCAGCTTTTGCAGATGGCGGATGCTCTCATCCCGCAGCGACTGCACGGTCCGATACGTGATGCGGTTGTTGATGCGGTTAGAGATCCAGTTGCTCACGGCGGACAGCGCCACCAGGATGCTGATCTCCTGCAGATAACGGGCGAGACGGGCAAAGTGGACCTCCCCGGCCCCGGCGATCTGGTCGATGGCATCGCCAAAGAGAATGGGGACATACAGCTGCAGCACGACGGTAGCGGCGGTGAGCAGGGTGCTGACTACCAGCGCGGGCCAGGCGCGGCCAATGCGCCGCAGCAGCTGGGCCAGGCTGGCCCGCTGGGCAGAGCGTTTGGAAGATGCGTTAGCCATGAGACATCCCTCCTTGCTGCTGCGCCGCGTCCTGCGGGAATTGGGTGCGGTAGATCTCCTGATATACGGGGCACTGGGCCAGCAGCGCCGTATGGTCGCCGCAGCCAGCCAGGGCACCGCCGTCGAGAACGAGAATTTGATCCGCCTGGCGGACGCTGGCGATGCGCTGGGAGATGACAAAGACCGTTGTATCGTGCAGCTGGTGCAGGGCCTGGCGCAGCGCGGCGTCTGTTGCGTAGTCCAGCGCGCTGGCGCTGTCGTCCAGGATCAGGAGCTTCGGCTGCCGGACAAGCGCCCGGGCGATGGTCAGCCGCTGCTTTTGCCCCCCGGAGAGGTTCCGGCCGCCCTGTTCCAGAACAAAATCCAGGCCGCCGGGCTTGTCCTCGACGGTTTGGCGGGCCTGGGCGACGGTCAGGGCCTGCCAGAGAGCCTCATCGGCGGCGCCCTGGTCGCCCCAGCGGAGGTTGTCCCGGATCGTGCCGGAAAACAGAGCCGCCTGCTGGGGCACGACGGCGATCTGGCGGCGGAGCGTGGCCTGGTCATAGCGACGGATATCCTCCCCCCAGAGCAGGACGCGGCCGGAGGAGACATCGTAAAAGCGGCAGAGCAGATGGGCCAGTGTGCTTTTGCCGCTGCCGGTGCCGCCGATAATCCCGACCGTCTGCCCGGGCTGGGCGGAAAAGCTGATGTTCCGCAAGCTGGGTGCACCTGCGCTGGGGTAGGTGAAGCTGACATCTTCAAATGTCACCGCCGGGGTGCCCGGGGCAGCCTGGGGTGCTGGCGCTGTGCCATTTGCCATCGAGGGATGCACCTGGAACAGGCTGGCGGCCCGCCGGGCGCAGGCGACAGATTTATTCAGCGTGATGACCATGGTGGCGAGCTTGATGAGCTCCACCAGGATCTGGAGCATATAGTTATACAGCGCGACAGCCTGCCCCTGGGAGAGCCGCCCGAGCTCGACCTGTAGTCCGGCCTGCCGGATGAGCAGGACGGTGGCCAAATTGATGAGCACGTAGGTTACCGGGTTCATCAGGGCGGAGAGCTTGCCCACCTGCAGGTTTAGCCGGGTCAGTGCCTCGTTGCTGGCAGCAAACTCCGCCACGGAGGCGTCCTCCCGGCAAAAGGCCCGGATGACCCGGGCACCGGTCAGGTTTTCGCGGGTCAGCGCCGTGACCCGGTCCAGCCCCGCCTGGACTTTGCCAAACAGGGGCACGCTCCGGAGCATAATCCCGAGGATGACCAGAAACAGCACCGGGATGGCGACAGCGAAGACAAGGGCGCAGCGGGTGTCAATGGTAAAGGAGAAGACCAGGGCGCCCAGCACGATAAACGGGCTGCGCAACAGCAGTCGCAGGCTTAGATTCAGGCCTGTCTGGACTTGGTTGACATCGTCCGTCAGCCGGGTGATGAGGGTGTCGCTGCCCAGAGCGTCCAGCTCCGGGAAGGAGAGCGTTTGGATATGGTCAAACAGCGCCTGCCGCAGGCCGCCGGCAAAGCCGACGCTGGCTTTGGCTGCAAAAAACTGGGCGACGACGCTGAAGCCCAGACCGACGGCGGCCATGCCTAGCAGCGCGGCAAAATAGAGGAGCACGGTACGCCTGCCGCTGCCCAGGGCCCCGGTGTCGATCATCGCGGCTACGACGATGGGGACGAGCAGGTCCAGCAGCGCCTCCAGAAGCTTGAACAGCGGGGCGAGAATACTCTGCGCTCGGTAAGGTTTTAAATAGATCCCAAGACTTCGCATGTGGTGACTCCGTTTCGTGTGTTTCGTGTAATTGCTGTAAATTCTCCCGATGCGGCTGCGTATAGCTTGCCCACCGGCGGGAAAATGATGAAAAAGGGACCCCCGGCGCACTGTAGCCGCCGGGGGTGAGAAACGTGTTATTGCTTTTCGTCGAAATTGCGGTAGCGGCTATAGGCCACGACAATCCGGCGATTGGGCTCCGTGCCGGTGGAGAAGGTGGTGACGTCCGGCATATCCTGCAGGGCGGCGTGGATCACATGGCGCTCATAAGCGTTCATGGGCTCCAGGGTGATGTTTCTGCGGTATTTCGTCACCTTTGCGCCGACCTTTTTAGCCAGGCGCTGCAGGGATTCTTCCCGCTTTGCCCGGTAGGACTCAGCGTCGACATTGATGCGGACCCGCTTTGTCTCGCCGCGGTTGACGGCGTAGTTTGTCAGGTGCTGGATCGCGTCGAGGGTGTCGCCGCGGCGGCCGATGAGCGCGCCCAGGTTTTCACCGACGAGCTCAACCATGTAAGTGTCTTCTCCGGTCGCGACGGCGTGGGGCACGGCATCCGAGCCCATGTGGGTTAGCAGGCCCTGCATAAAGGCTTCGATCCGGGCTTCCATCGAGCCGGGGGCGGCCACAGGGTATTCCTTCGGGGGGGCCTTCGGCGCAGCGGGCTTGGCTTCCTGCTGCGGCGCGGGGCGCTTTTCCTGCTGCGGCCGGGCGGGCTTCTTTTCTGCGGGCTTTGCAGGCGATGCAGGTGCAGCGGACGCCTGTGCGGCAGGCTGCTTGGCGGCAGGCTTTTCTTCCTTCGGCAGCCGCTGCTTTTTCGGCTTGGAGCGGGAGGCGGCGGACAGTGCCGGGGCGGGCGCTGCTTCTGCTTCCGCATCCGGCGCTTCGTAGGTCACTTTGACCTTGGCCGGGCTGGCGCCGATGCCCAGGAAGCCGGATTTTGCATTTTCCAGGACCTCGACGGAGACTGCGTCGCGGTCCATTTTCAGTTCGTTCAAAGCGGCCTGGATCGCCAGGTCAATGGTTTTTCCGGTTGCGATAATACTTTTTTCCATGGTACGCTCCTGTTATTCCTTCGCAGAGCCGTTGGGCTTCTGGTAGCGGTCGGCCTTATAGGCACGGCCCCGGGCGTAGGTGCGCTCGCCGACGGCGGCGTCGCTCTGTTCCTGCGGCGCGGCCTCTGGAGCGGCCCCTGTTTCCTCGGCGTGCTTGCGGGCGTATGCCTTGGCGGCTGCTTCTGCTTCTTCCTTCTGCCGCTGCTGCAGCTTCTTCTTGCTGGTGTTTTCCACGGCAAGATCGGGGTTCTTTTCCCGGCGCAGTGCGCGTCTCTTCTCTTTTTCCGCTTCGATCTGGGCCAATTCTGCGGCGCGCTTGCGCTTTTCCTCGTCCTCGGCGTCGTAGATCTTCCGGTAGTGCTTTGTCAGGAAATAGTCCTGGATCATGCCGAATACAGCCTGGGCGATCCAGTAAACGGAGATGGCGGCGGGCATGGTGAAGCAGAAGACCAGCGACATGATGGGCATAAACAGCATCATGGACTTATTGGTCTGGTTTGCCATGGCGGCAGCTGCGTCATCCCGCTCACCCTGGGCGTTGGTTGCGACCTGGTTGTTCATCTTCTGGCTCAGCAGCATCGAGAGCATCTGCGTCAGCGCAGCGACGATCGGCAGGACGACCAGGCCGATGGCGGCCCAGTTCAGGTTTTCAATTTTCCAGATCTTCCAGTCCGGCACCTGCCCCAGGTCGATGCCCAGGAAGTTGAAATTCAGGCTGTGCAGGGTCTTGCCGAGGTCCGGCACCCAGTCTTTGATCTGGTCTGCATATTCGCCGACATGGCTGGCGGCGATCATCTGATGGTAGTAGTCGTTGGCGTGCTCAAAGAGCGACGGGGCTGCTTTTTTAATGCCCTCCAGAATGAGCGCCGCATTCTCGCTGGAAACGTGCATCATATACTGGATGGGCTGACGGATGACCTGGTACAGCGGGATGATCACGATCAGGGGGATCAGAGACCACAGGCAGCCGCCGGTCATCGAAACGTTTTCGTCCTTATAGAGCTTTTGGACCGCTTTTTGATAGGATTCTTTGTCGTCGCCGTATTTGAGCTCCAGCAGCTTGACCTGCGGGGAGATACGCGACATTTTCATCATGCTCTTTTTGCTCTTGGCGCTGGTAGGATAGAGAATCAGCTTCAGGACCAGGGAGAACAGGATGAGGGCCAGGCCGTAGTTTGCTGTCCAGTTGTACAGCCACTCCAGCACATAGCCAAATGGGACTTTGATAATATCCCAAAAGCCGAATGCTAGGATCATGTTTTTCCTCCGTTGTGTGTGCGCGCCCTAGGGCACTGGATCGAAATAGTCCCCTTTGTAAAAGGGATTGCATCGGATGAGCCGCCGCAATGCCAAACGGCCGCCCTTCCACGCGCCGTATTTTGCCACTGCCTCGTAGGCATACTGGCTGCAGGTGGGGGAAAAACGGCAGCGGGCGGGAAAGGCCGGGGAAATACAGCGCTGGTAGAATCGGATCAATTTGAGTAAAACGCGCTTCACCCTTCTTCGTCCTTTCCGACAAGGATTCCCAGACGCTTGGCTGCTCCCAGGTACGCCGATTGCAGTGCGCCGAAGTCCGCCGTCACGGCGCGGCTTCTGGCGACGACGACGATGTCGTAGCCGGGGCGGAAGCGGCTCTCATTGAGCCGGTAGACCTCCCGCAGGCGGCGGCGTGCCCGATTGCGCACAACGGCCTTGCCCAGCTTTTTGCCGACGGTGATCCCAACGCGGTTTTCCTGCAGATGGTTGGGCTGGCAGTAGAGCACCAGGTAACGGTTCACGGCGGAATCGCCGCGGTTATAGAGCTTCCGGAAGACATGATTCAGTTTCAAAGATCTGGAGAAGCGCATAATAACCTCCCGCAGCCCGGCAAACGCACTGCCGTGCCGACGCGCCGGAAAAGCAATGGGCGAATAGATATACATCTACTCGCCCTTAACATCTCATTAGCATCTGGATTGAGCATTGTTTTGCGGCCAGGGCTTTTAAGCAGACAACTTGGCTCTGCCCTTGGCACGACGGCGTGCAAGAACTTTCCGGCCGTTGGCAGTTGCCATTCTCTTTCTGAACCCATGCACTTTGGATCTGTGGCGCTTCTTGGGCTGATAGGTACGCAGCATTGTATACACCTCCTGAAAAAATATGCTCAACAGCTGTCTCCAGCCGCAGCGAGTCCCGTAAAATACCCCTCGTAGGATGGGGTCATACAATCAGTATTATAACGGCTGTTTGCGGTTTGGTCAATCATTTTTTTAAGAAATACGAATTTTTCGCCGGATTTTTCGGAAACCACAAAATCTGGGGCTGCGCCTGCTAGATATTGGGGAGCCCGGCGGCCCGGTCGACTTGACAGACCCGGGTTTTATGATAAAATCAGCGTAACAGAGGCGGAAAGGTGGGGCTTGAGATGACACTGCAGGAATATTTTAACGCAAATCCAAAGGGCGCGCTGGCCCTGTCCGGCGGGGTGGATTCGGCGTATCTGCTCCACTGCGCCCAGGCGGCGGGGGCGCAGGTGCAGCCCTATTTTGTCGCGACCCAGTTTCAGCCGGCCTTTGAGCGGCGGGACGCGGCGCAGCTGTGCTTCGGCCTGGGGCTGCCGCTGAAGGTTTTGGCGCTGGATGTTCTGGCGGATGCCCAGGTGCGGCGCAATCCGCCGGACCGCTGCTATTACTGCAAGCGGAACATATTCTCTGCCATTGCCGCCGCCGCGGCGCAGGACGGCTACCGCCTGCTCTGGGATGGGACGAATGCCTCGGACGACGGGGCGGACCGCCCTGGGATGCGGGCGCTGCAGGAGCTGCAGGTCCAGTCGCCGCTGCGGCTGTGCGGGCTGACAAAGGCGCAGATCCGCGCTGGGGCAAAGGCGGCGGGCCTGCCGGTCTGGGACAAGCCAGCCTATGCCTGCCTGGCCACCCGGGTCCAGCCCGGCACGACGATCACGGCGGCGAACCTTGCGCGGATCGAGCGGGCGGAGCAGGCGCTGTTTTGCCTGGGCTTTCGGGATTTTCGCGTCCGCCAGCGGGGAGATACGGCGCTGCTGCAGCTGCCGCAGGCGCAGCTGCCCCGGGCGCTGGCGCAGCGCAGGGAGATCCTGCAGGCGCTGCGTGCGGAGTTTTCGGCGGCAGTCCTGGATCTGGAGGCGAGAGACGAATGAATGAAAAAGCATTGGCAGCGCTGCTGACGCAGGTGCAGCGGGGCGAGATCTCGCCGCAGGACGCGGCGCTGCAGCTGAAAATGGCCCCGTTTGAGGACCTGGGCTTTGCGAAGATCGACTGCCACCGGGGCCTGCGCCAGGGCGCGGCAGAGGTCATCTACGGCGCGGGGAAGACGCCGGAGCAGATCGCGCGCATCGCCGCCGCCCTCCGGGACGGGGGGCAGGAGACGGTGCTCATCACGCGGATGAGCCAGGAAGCGGCAGATCATGTGGCGGCGCAGCTGCCGCTTACGTACCATGCCGCGGGCCGGGTCGGGGTGATCGGCCCGGTGCCGGAGCCGGATGGGCTGGGGACGGTCGTCGTCGCCACCGGCGGCACCAGTGATATCCCGGTCGCCGAGGAGGCGGCGCTGACCGCTGAGGTCTTGGGCAGCCGCGTGCTGCGGCTGTATGATGTCGGCGTGGCCGGGGTCCACCGGCTGCTGGCGCATTTAGAGGATCTGATGCAGGCCAGTGTTGTTATCGCCATCGCTGGAATGGAGGGCGCGCTGGCCAGTGTGATCGGCGGTCTGGTGGACTGCCCGGTCATCGCCGTGCCCACAAGCGTGGGCTATGGTGCGGCCTTCGGCGGGCTGGCGGCGCTGCTGTCGATGCTCAATTCCTGCGCCAGCGGTGTCAGCGTCGTGAATATCGACAATGGTTTTGGCGCGGGCTTTTTGGCGGACCGGATCAATCATATGGGGGTGCGGCCATGAATGCGTATTATGCCCGGCCCGGCACGCCGGAGACAGAAACAATCTGCGAGCTTGCCTGCAATCTTGACGATATGACGCCGGAGGAGATTGGCTTTGCATCGGCGCAGTTGCTGGATGCCGGGGCACTGGACTGCTATACCATCGCCATCGGTATGAAAAAGAACCGCCCCGGCGTGATGCTCTGCTGCCTCTGCCGGGAGGGAGAGGAGGACAGCTTTGCTGCCCTGCTGTTTGCCCACACGACGACCCTCGGTGTGCGGGTGCAGCCGGTGCAGCGGCGGGTGCTGCCCCGCAGAGCGGCGACGGTGCAGACGCCGCTGGGCCCTGTCCGCTGCAAGTGGGCAGGCGGGCGTTGCAAGGCGGAGTATGACGACCTGGTGCGCATCGCCCAGCAGACTGGGCGGAGCCTGCACGAGGTCCGGCAGGAGATCGCTGCCAGCCTGGCGGCTGCCGGAGAAGAGGAGACACGATGAGGACGGGGAAAACACTCTATTTTGACTGCGCCATGGGCGCAGCGGGGGATATGCTGCTGGGGGCGCTGTTTGCGCTGGCCCCGGCGCAGGATGCGTTTTTGCAGGCGTTTGCCGCCCTGGAGCTGCCGGGGGTCGCGCTCACGGTCCAGCCGGTCACGCAGGGAGAGACCCGCGGTGTACAGATGGAGCTGACAGTTGGCGGCGTGACCGAGTCGGCGGCGCAGCTGCCTGGCGCTGCGCTGCAGCACCAGCACGGTCATCACCACCATCACCACGACCATCGGAGCCTACCGGATGTGGAAGCGATTCTGGCGGGGCTGCCGGTCTCTGCTTGGGTGGCGGAGCAGGCCCGGGCGGTCTATGGCCGCATTGCGGCGGCGGAGGCCGCGGCCCATGGGGTGCCGGTGCGGCAGGTACATTTTCACGAGGTCGGCGCGCTGGACGCCATAGGAGACGTCGTCGGCTGCTGTATGCTGCTGGAGCAGCTGGCCCCGGCGTATATCTGTGCCTCGCCCGTCAGCACGGGCCGGGGGACGGTGCGCTGCGCCCATGGCGAGCTGCCGGTTCCGGCGCCGGCCACTGCATTTCTGCTGCAGGGGATCCCGACGCAGCCTGGCCCGGCGGCGGTCACCGGGGAGCTGTGTACGCCGACCGGCGCGGCGCTGCTGGCCCAGTTTACCGCGTCCTTCGGGCCCCGGCCTGCCTTGGCGGAGGCTGCTTGCGGCTGCGGCTTTGGCACGAAGCGATTCCCCCTGCCCAACTGTGTACGGGCCTGGCTGGGGCACGCGCCACGTTAGAGGAAGAGGACACAAAGAGACCGAGCTTGCGCAGCTATGAACCGCGTAGGCTCGGTCCCTTTGTGCATCAGCGGCTGGTAGTGTCAGGGGGGTCTGCGATATTCAAGACAGTAAGCCCAGCCCGTTTTGCACAGGCGACCGTGTATGCGGTGCCGCCGGTGCGGGAAGTCAGATAACACAGGCAGCAGCTGCTGTGGGCGACGAGGTGGCGGTTTCGCTTTTGCATACAGCCGGGCTCATAACACTGGGCTGTGTAGACCAGCTTATCGGCTTGCCGCTTGATCCAGAGATAGATAAATTTATCCCGGAGCGGCCAGCCCCTGGCCTGGTCCCGGCAGGGCAGGACGAGAATCAGATGGATTGCCGGATAGGACGCTCGCAGTCGGAGAATGCACTGCGCCGCTAGCGTATCAAAGCCCCGGGCGCCGCCAATGCCAAAGTAGCGATACCCTTGATCGATGCGCTGTCGCAGCGCTGCATCCAGACGGTCCGCAATCTGCGCTGCCTCGTCTGGCGGCAGCGTCCGGTGCCCGGTCAGGCAGCAGGTTTTGCTTCGTAATTCCTCCAATCGGATCACTCCTTAAAATACTATAAGCATTAAAAAATCTAAAACTATACTTATAGTATATATTCTATCTGAAATAATATCAATAGTCTATTTATTTGATTTTCTGATATTTATAGACTGTATTAGGAGACAGATAGGAGGAGAAACCCAATGAGCGAAATCACGAAATGGGTCGGGCAAAGAATTCGGAACTATCGCGTGCGCAGCAAGCTCAGCCAGGAGCAATTGGCCGAACGCTCCGGCTGCCATCCGACTTACATCGGTCAGGTGGAGCGGGGCGAAAAGAACGCAACGCTGGATAGCATCGCTAAGATCGCCGCAGCCCTGGACGTACCCCTATCCCAGCTGTTTGAAAAGCTGGAAGATGTCAGGCCGCAGCAGGAGGGAGAAAATATCCCGCTGGCGTGTTACGAAATTCTTTCCTCAAAATCCAAAATGGAGCAGGTACAGCTGTTCCGAGTCCTGTTGGCAGTCGAAGAATACAAAAGGATGTGAAAAAGCGCCGGGGCGTGCCCCAGCGCATTTTCTGTTTTTGGCATGTTATTCTGCAAAGCAGGTCTCCGGGTTGAGCTGTGCTGCACCCTGGGAGACTTCAAAGTGCAGGTGCGGCTCGCTGGCAAGCTCCAGCTTCGCCGTCGCACCGACGGCACCGATCTGGCTGCCCGCCTGGACCTGGTCGCCGACGGCCACAGGAATTTCCGCGGCCAGATTGCAATAGCGGGTGGTGTAGCCGCCGTCGTGGGTGAGCTCTACCGTCCAGCCCAGGAAATCGTCCTCCGCCACAGCGCTGACGGTCCCGTCTGCGGCGGCGCAGACAGCGTCGCCGACGCTGGCGGTCAGGTCAACGCCCGGATGGACCCGCCAGTCTTTCGTTGTGGCGTTATAGGCCAGGCGGTCCGTGGCAAAGCTCTGGACGACGGCGCCGTCCACCGGTTTTTCCAGCTTGGGCGGCGCAGTGTCCGGCGACGGAGACGCCGCATCTTTGCCGGTCTCCTCCTGCGCCGGGGTATCCGGCGTTTGCAGGGCGGCGGTGGGCGCGGCGTCGGCGTCCGGCGCAGCGCTTTGGTTGAAATAAAGATAGCCCGAGATCCCGACTGCTGCGATGCAGAGGACAAGGACTATGTAGTAGCCCTTATCCCGCATCCAGCCTTTGAAGCCGGTGTGTTTGTTGTTTTGCATGTCTTATGCACCTCCGCCCATAGTATGGGCGGATTTTTTGGGCTCTAAACGGCAAGACAGGAATTTTTTTACAGAAAAAAGCGGCGTGCCCTGCATGATTTACAGGGCACGCCGTGTTGAAAGTGTTAGAGAATGTTACAGGGCCAGGTCTTCGGAGATGCCGTCGTCCGCTTGATCCAGGATCGGCTGGAGCTGGTCGACGAATGCGGCGACCTGCTGGCTGCAGCGGCCGGTGAACGTGGCGGGGTCCAGCGTTGCGGTGATCTCTTCCTGGGAGAGGGCGAAGGCCGGGTCCGCCGCCAGGCGGGCGATGAGATCGCAGTCCTCCCCTGCCTTCATCCGGGCCGTGGCGGCCATGGAATGCTGGCGGATGATCTCGTGCATCTTCTGGCGGTCGCCGCCGCGGCGGACGGCTTCCATCATCAGGTTTTCTGTGGCCATAAAGGGCAGCCAGGTCTCCAGATCCCGGGCGATGATCGCCTCGTTGACCCGCATCCCGGCGGTGACATTGTCCAAAATGCGCAGCACGCCGTCCGTCGCCAGGAAGCTCTCCGGCAGGCTGATGCGGCGGTTGGCCGAGTCGTCCAGCGTGCGCTCCATCCACTGCAGGGAGGCGGTCAGCGGCGCGTTCTGGGCTGTGACCATCACGTAACGGCTCAGGGAGCAGATGCGCTCGCAGCGCATGGGGTTGCGCTTATAGGCCATGGCAGAGGAGCCGACCTGCTTTTCCGCAAAGGGCTCTTCCATCTGCCGGTCATGCTGCAAAATGCGCAGGTCCCCGGCAAAGCGATAGGCGCTCTGGCAGATGGAGGAGAGAACGTTCAGGATCCGGCTGTCCAGCTTCCGGGGGTAGGTCTGCCCGCAGACGGGGTAGAGCCGGTCAAACTCAAAGGCGGCGGCAATGCGGCGGTTCATCTCGTCGATCTTGGCGGTATCGCCGTCGAAGAGGTCCAAGAAGCTGGCCTCGGTGCCGGTGGTGCCCCGGCAGCCCAAAAAGCGGATCGCATCCGTTACCTCGTCCAGTTCCTCCAGATCCAGCCACAGGTCCTGCAGCCAAAGGCAGGCCCGCTTGCCGACAGTCACCGGCTGGGCCGGCTGGAGATGGGTGTAACCCAGGGTGGGCAGGTCCTTGTAGCGCAGGGCAAACTGGGCCAGATTGCGGATGACCCGCAGCAATCCCTTGCGGAGATAACGCAGCGCCTGCCGGTAGAGGATGAGGTCTGCATTGTCCGTCACATAGCAGCTCGTTGCGCCCAGGTGGATGATCCCAGCGGCGCTGGGGCAGTCCAGCCCGTAGGCCCGGATGTGGGCCATGACGTCATGCCGGGTCTCCCGCTCCAGGCGGGCGGCGGCGGCAAAGTCGATGGTATCGGTGTGCTGCGCCAGCTCGTCCACTTGCGCCTGCGTGATGGGCAGGCCCAGCTCCATCTCGGCCTTGGCCAGCTGCACCCAGAGCTTACGCCAGGTGCAGGCCCGGGTCTTGGCGGAGAACAGCGCCAGCATGGCGTCCGACGCGTAGCGGGATGCCAGCGGGCTTTCGTAGCGGTCTGTCATGCCTTCTCCCTCCGGATGATGGCGTCCCGCTCTGCGCCGACGGAGACATAGGTGATGGGGCAGCCCAGCTCCCGCTCCAGGTATTCGACATAGTCCCGGGCTTCCTTGGGCAGCTTGTCATACTCCCGCACGCCGGAAATATCGCACTTCCAGCCGGGCATATAGGTGATGACAGGCGTCGCATCCGGCAGCTCCGACGGGAAGGGGAAGGCGTCCGTCTGCTCGCCGTTCAGCATATAGTGGGCGCAGATGGGGATCTGGTCCATATAAGAGAGAATATCCATTTTCGTCAGCGCCAGCTCCGTTGCGCCCTGGACGGCGACACCGTAGCGGGTCGCGACGAGGTCCACCGGGCCAACACGGCGGGGACGGCCCGTCGCCGCGCCATATTCGCCGCCGACCTTACGCAGCTCTTCTGCTTCGTCGCCGAACCACTCGCAGGTGAAGGGGCCTTCCCCGACACAGGTGGAGTAGGCCTTGACGATGCCGACGGCCCGGTCCACATGGCAGCCCGGCGCGCCAGCGCCGATGGGGGCATAGGCAGCCAGGCAGGTGGAAGAGGAGGTGTAGGGGTAGATGCCGTAGTCCAGGTCCCGCAGGGCGCCCAACTGGGCCTCAAACAAGATGTGCTTGCCGTCGCGCTGGGCCTGGCGCAGGAACGCGCCGGTGTCGCAGATATAGGGCAGCAGCTTCTCGCCCCAGGTGCGCAGCCACTGCATCATATCGGCAAGCTTATAGCCCTCTGCGCCGTAGACCTTTTCGATGGTCAGATTTTTCCACTCCAGGATTCCGGCCAGGCGCTTTTCCAGCTTGTCCATATGGCGCAGCTCGCCCATCATGACCGTCTTTTTCTGGTATTTATCAGAATAGACCGGCGCGATGCCGCGGCGGGTGGAGCCATACTTGGCGTCCCGCAGGCGCTCTTCCTCCAGGCAGTCCTGCGCCTTATGGAAGGGGAAGACAATGGTCGCCCGGTCGGAGATGCGGAAGTTTTCCGGCGTGACGGCGATCCCGGCGTCCATCAGGGTTTGCATTTCACCCCAGAGGTCCTCCAGGTGGATGACGACACCGTTGCCCAGAATATTCACAACGCCCTCGGAGAAAATGCCGGAGGGAATCAGATGCAGAGCAAACTTGCCGTGCTCATTGACGACGGTGTGCCCAGCGTTGTTGCCGCCCTGGTAGCGGCAGACGATATCATAGTCTTTGGCGATGAGATCGACCATACGGCCCTTCCCTTCGTCGCCCCAGTTGATGCCTACGATTGCACAGTTGGACATAATAGTTCCTCCTTCGATATATCATGGAAATCTAAAAAGATCGGATGCACAGACCATACAGTATTAGAATACTCCAATTTTTGATATAAGTAAAACAGAAAAAAGTTATATTTGCGATTATAATTACTAATACATTTGCGGCATAGAAAAATCGCCTGCTCTTTCTGCTATTTTAAGCCCCGGCGCGCCGGTTTGTCAACGTTTATTCGCTGGGAAAGTCATACTTTTCCGCTTTACAAACCGGTCGAAACTTGGTATAATCCAGGTATCCGAAACAGGCGAGAATGCCGGGGATGCGGGCGTTTTCCGCATCCGGCGGAAAAATTTGAACCGGAGGAAATAATCATGAAGAAAAGATTTCTGGCGTTGGTGCTGGTACTGGCACTGTGCGCGGGCCTGCTGGTCATGCCAGTCAGTGCGGCAGAGCCGGAGGCGGTGGCCTATTTGACCATCAGCGTCGCGGGCGAGCTGCAGCTCACGCGCTACCCGGTCCCGCTGACGGACGAAAATGAGAACGGCAAATTGGATATTGACGACGTGCTGCAGGTCGGCCATGCGCTTTACGGCGAGGGCATCTACAGCTATGCTTCGGCCAAGGGTGACTACGGCCTGAGCATCACAAAGCTTTGGAACGATACCAGCGGCGCGTTCGGCTACTGTGTGAATACCACCGTTCCGATGAGCCTCGAAGAGGAAGTCAAGGCGGGCGACGATGTCTACGCCTATGTCTACCAGGATAAGACGGGCTATACCGATGCATTTTCTTATTTCAATGAACGGCATATCTCGGTCACAGCCGGTGATACCGTTACGCTGACGCTCTCTAAGCTTGGCTACGGTGAAAACTGGGAGACGATCAGCACGCCCATCACCAACGCGGCGATCACCATCGACGGCGAAGAGACGGACTATGTGACGGATGAAAACGGCAAGGTCACGATGAAGCTCAACGCGCCTGGCCTGTATGTGATCTCCGCCAACGCGACAGGGACGATTCTGGTGCCGCCGGTCACGACGGCCCGGGTCAAGGCAACCTGGACGAAGGACTGGCGCAACAGTGCAATGACCGCGCTGCAGGGCACGGCAGCCATCAGCCTGGCCAAGCAGGGCGAGGATATCAGTGCTTGGGATATCATTGGCCTGTACGGCGCGGGCGTTCCGGTGCCGGAGGCATATCTTGCGGATTATCTGGAAGGGCTCTACGATGCTCTGGTCAGCAGCAATGGCCAGCTCTCGGCCAGCCAGTACACGGCCTACTCCCGCAGCATTCTGGCGCTGGCGGCCGTTGGCGAGGACCCGGCCAACTTTGCAGGCTATGATCTGCTCAAATGGCTGGAGGATTATGATAAGACCACGAAGCAGGGCGTGACCGGCGCGGCGTATGCGCTGCTGGCCCTGGACTGCGCTGGCGACACGTTCCAGAGCAGCCAGCGGGAAGCCTATGTGCAGTACATCCTGGATGCCCAGCGCAAGGACGGCGGCTGGGACCTGCGGGGCGAGAGCGCCGCGGCGGCTGACGCCGATGTGACGGCTATCTGCCTGCAGGCACTGGCGGCCTACGCCGGGGACCCGGCGGTCCGTCCGGCAGTGAACAAGGGCATTGACTGCCTGTCTGCTCTGCAGCAGAGCGACGGCGGCTTTAAGAGCTACGGCACGGCCAACTGCGAGAGCAGCGCTATGGTGCTGCTGGCCATGTGCCAGCTGGGCATCGGCCTGGACGACGCCCGCTTTGTCAAGGGCGAAAACTCGGTGCTGGACGCCATGCTGCGCTTCCGCAATGCGGACGGCAGCTTCAGCCACGAGGCCGGGAAGGGCGCCAATACCCTGGCGACGATGCAGGCCCAGATGGCACTGGCCTCCCTGCTGCGCTGCGCCGACGGGATGAGCGGCATTTACGATATGACCAACGGCTACGGCGAATTCCCCTTCACGGACGTGGCCTTCAACACCTGGTATTTTGAGGCGGTTCGCTATACGAACCAGGCGGGCCTGTTGGTCGGCACAACGGAGACGACCTTTGGCCCCAATGTCCCGCTGACCCGCGGCATGCTCGTGACGATCCTGTGGAGAATGATGGGCCGTCCGGCGGCACAGCAGAATGTCACGGCGTATTATTCGGATGTCAACGCCAAGATGTACTACGCTGAGCCCATCGCCTGGGCGACGGAGCTGGAGATTGCAGCCGGTATGGGCGGCGGCAAATTCTGCCCGGAGGAAAAAGTCACCCGGGAGCAGTTGGCGTGCTATCTTTACCGCTATCAGAAGCTGGCGCTGGGCGGGGATGTCTCCGCGTCGGAGAATCTGCAGGGCTGGAGCGATTACAGCCAGATTTCTTCCTGGAGTAAAGAAGCTTTGGCCTGGGCCACGGCAGAAGGTCTGCTGGTCGGCAGCGGCGGTAAGCTGGACCCCAAGGGCAGCGCGACCCGCGCCCAAGTGGCCAGCGTGCTGATGCGCTTTGACCGGAGCATTGGCGATGCTTGGGAGAATGAGCTTCTCGGCACCTATTTCAAATAAACAAACAGAGCGATAAAGGATGATGAGACAGATGAAGCATTACAAATGGACGGCACTTTGCCTGGTGCTGCTGCTTATCCTGAGTTGCTTTCTGACTGCTTGCAGTGATACTGTAGGAAGTCCGGCAACGGAGCCGGAGAACACGCAGACCCAGCAGAAACAGGAAGCGGAGAATGATGACGGCGCCGACAAGGACGGGGAAGCAGGTACGGTGACAGGCGGCGCGTCAGATGCGGATGATGCTGCCGGCAGTGAAGACACGGCCCAGCAGCCGGCAGGTGACGATACGGCAAAGCCTGTGCAGGCAGAACCGGCTGGGAACACCCAGCAGCCCGACGCCCAGGAGCCGCAGACGCAGACCTGTACCATCAGCATTGATTGCTCGACGATTCTGGATAATATGGATAAGCTGGAGCGGGGCAAGGAAGGGCTGATCCCGTCGGATGGTATCCTGCTTGCCAAGACGGAAGTGCAATACGAAGAGGGCGACACCGTCTTCACCATGCTCAAGCGGGAGCTGCAGAGCCGTAAAATGCACTATGATTTTGAGGGCAGCGGCTCCTCGGCGTACCTGGCAGGGCTTTGCAATATCTATGAATTCGACTGCGGAAAGCTCTCCGGCTGGGAATTTGCCGTCAACGGTTCGTTCCCCAGCGTCGGCGTCGGCGTCTATAAGCTCTCGCCCGGCGATTCCGTCGCACTAATTTATACCTGCGATTTGGGTGACGATATCGGCAACCACTACGACGGCTGACCGGTGCGCACCTGACGCGAACCCCTTGCATGAAACACGAAAAAACCTCCGTACGGGCATCCCGTACGGAGGTTTTGCGCTTGGCAAAAATACCTCAGCGTTCTTCCAGAATTTTATTCAGCTCCTGCATAAAGCTGTTGATGTCCTTAAACTGCCGGTAAACGGAGGCGAAGCGGACATAGGCGACCTCGTCGAGGGGCTTCAGCCGCTCCATGACCAGCTCGCCGATCTCAGAAGAGCTGATCTCCCGCTCCAGGGAATTTTGCATGACCTGCTCAATGTCTGTGACAGCGGCTTCCATCTCCGCCATGGAGACCGGGCGCTTTTCGCAGGCGCGGACCATGCCGTTGAGGATCTTTGTCCGGTCAAAGGATTGCCGGCTGCCGTCTTTTTTGACGACGATGATCGGCAGGCTCTCCACCGTCTCATAGGTCGTGAAGCGTTTCTGGCAGGCCAGGCATTCGCGCCTTCTGCGGATGCTGGCGCCGTCCTCGGAATGACGGGAGTCGATGACCTTGCTGTCCTGGTCGCCGCAATACGGACATTTCATGTAGGGAGCCCTCCTTGGCCGGAAATTTGGATGGGTCTATTATAGCAGGCTGGAGGGCGGCTTGTCCAGCGTTCCCGAAAAATTTTGCGGCAGTTTTCAGATTGCTTTTCCCGCCCAGCTCTGGTATCATAGAAAGTCGGAAAGGCGGGATTTTGAGAGATGAAACGCAAACAGACCATGACCGGCGTTGCGCTGACGCTGCTGGGCGGCTGCTTTTGGGGGCTGTGCGGCGCGTGCGCCCAGTATTTGTTCCGGACGGAGCATGTGACTTCGAATTTTCTGGTGCCCTGGCGGATGACGCTGGCCGGGGCGCTTCTGCTGGGCTGGCATCTGGTTCGCAGCCCAAAGCAGCTGCTGGGCCCGTGGAAGTCAGGCCGGGATGCGCTGCAGCTGCTGCTTTACGCGATCTTCGGCATGGCCATGTGCCAATACGCCTATTTTGCGACGATCGAGCTCTCCAATGCCGGGACGGCGACGGTGCTGCAATACGCCGCGCCTGCGATGCTGCTGCTGGTGGTCTGCTGCCTGGAGCGGCGCTGGCCGGGCCGGGTGGAGGTGCTGGCGGTGGTCTGCGCTTCGGCAGGGGTCTTCCTTTTGGCGACCCATGGGAATTTCGGCACCCTGGCCATCTCCGGCAAGACGCTGGCCATGGGGATGGTCGCGGCCCTGGCGGTGGTTGCTTATAATCTGCTGCCCCGGCGGCTGCTGCAGCGCTTTTCCGCGCCGCTGCTGCTGGGTTGGGGCATGTTCCTGGGCGGCCTGCTGCTCTGCGTGACGCTGCGGCCGTGGCGGTATCATGTCGCGCTGACGCCGCGCCTGGCTTTGTGTATGGCGGTGATCGTACTGGTCGGGACCATCGGGTCCTTTACGCTGTATATGATGGGCATGAAGCGCATCGGGCCGACGAAGGCGGCGCTGTATGCCTGCATCGAGCCGGTGGCGGCTGCAGTGCTCTCTGCCGTCTGGCTGAAGGTCCCGTTTACGGGGATGGACCTGGTGGGCTTTGCCCTGATCCTCTCTACGACGGTGATCCTGGCAGTGCCGGATCTGAAAAAGGGCGCGGCAGCGTAACGGCAGAAAAGCAAGGCGGTTTGCCCCGTGGCCCGGCGGCGGGGGACACCCGCCGCCGGGTGCGGCTTAGCTGCCCATCAGCCGGTCTGCCGCGTCGCTGACGGTCTGCTCCACAGAGTCCGCCGCTTTTTGCATGGCCTGCCGGATGGCGCACTGCCGGGGCAGCATCAGCGCGACGGTCGCACCTGCTGCCATGCCGAGCCCAACGGCGGTGAAAAAGGCACCTGTCTTCATATGCTCACCTTCCCTTCCCCGCTGTTAGTATGACCGGCGGGGCGGGAAATATGGCTGGAATCATGCGGCAGTGAAAAAGGTATTTGGCATTGGGAAATTTTGTGTTATAATAGCCGCAAAGAGGTGTAAGGCGGGACGCAAAGCGTTCCGCCGCGCCAGCGGCGCGATGCGTTTTAAAGCGATTCTGCGGGTGTGGAAGGGAGTTTTTACGATGTCAATCGATGCATTGCAGGCGAAGATCCGAAAACTGAAGAATCCCTCGATGATCGGGCTGGACCCGACGGTGGAGCTGCTGCCGCCGCATCTGCTGGAGGAGGCGTATCGCGCCCATGGTCAGAGCCTGGAGGCATTGGCCGCGGCGTATGAGACATTCTGCGGCGAAATTTTGCAGGCGCTGCAGGGCCTTGTCCCGGCGGTGAAGGTGCAGAGCTATTGCTTTGACGCCCTGGGCAGCTGCGGCATCGCGGCGATGCAGCGTTTGCTGCGCAAGGCGCAGCGCCTGGGCTTTTATGTGATGCTGGACGCCAATTACAGCAGCGTCGGGCATATTTCCCAGCTCTATGCCGCCGCCGTCTTCGGCGGCCTGCGGACGCCGGACGGCGCTTGTCTGCAACCCTATGCCTGCGACGGGCTGAGCATCAACCCGTATCTTGGCAGCGACAGTGTCAAGGCGTTTTTGCCCTATTGCAAGCAGCAGGGGAAGAATCTGTTCCTCTGTGTCAAGACCTCGAATAAATCCTCCCGGGAGGTGCAGGACCTCATCTCCGGCAACCGGATGGTCTACAGCGCGGTGGCAGATCTTGCCATGCGTTGGAGCATCGACCTGTTCGGCAAAAACGGCTACAGCGAGCTGATCGCCGTGGTCGGCGCGCCGTATCCGCAGGTGCTGCGGGCGCTGCGGCAGCAGTATGACCGGCTGTTTTTCCTGGTGCCGGGCTACGGCGCCCAGGGTGGGACGGCGAAGCATGTCAGCGCGGCGTTCACGGCGGCAGGCCGGGGCGCGATCGTCAGCGCGTCGCGCAGCGTGATCGGCGCCTGGCAGAAGACCGGCAGCGACGGCCGCGACTGGGCCCAGTGCGCGCAGGACGCGGCGTGCAAAATGCGGGATGATTTGGCAAAATATGTGACGGTGATTTAATGATGACGACGATCTACTTCATCCGCCATGCAGAGGCGGAGGGGAACTTATACCGGCGGCTGCACGGCCAGCATGACACGCTGCTCACCCCCGCCGGAGTGCGGCAGGCGGAGGCGCTGCGCCGCCGCTTCGCCGGAGTGCGGCTGCATGCCTGCTACGCCAGCGATCTGAACCGGGCAGTGCAGACGGCGCTGCCGGTCTGTAAGGACCATCGGCTGCGGCTGCGCCGGGAGCCGGCATTCCGGGAGGTATGCTTCGGCACGTGGGAGGACCAGAGCTTTGGCACGCTGGAGCATCTCTACCCCGAGCAGATGCGCGTGTTCCGCCAGAATATGTGGGCCTGGCAGGCGCCTGGAAGCGAGACGCTGGAGCAGGCCACCGGGCGCTTTATCGAGGCGCTTCGGGCGGTCGCGGAGCGCCATGCGGGTCAGACGGTGGCGATTTTTACCCACGGCGCGATCCTGCGGGCTGTGCAGGCGGAGCTGTTTTTTACGCGGCAGACGATGAACCGGGCGGGCCGGTGTGATAACACCGGCGTGAGCCGGGTGCAGTACGAGGGCGGCCGGTTTACGCTGGATTATCTCAATGACAACGCACATCTGGACCTAGCCCTTTCGACGCAGAACCGGCTGGACAGCCTGTGCCAGCGCAGCGCTTCTCTGGGGGAGGACTATAACCTCTGGTTTGAGTTAGCCCAGGACGGCGGCGCGCTGTATATGGACCTGCGCCGCCAAAACTGGGTGCAGCGCTGCGGCACGCTGACCTGGACGGACGCGGCGGCGGTCGAGGCGCAGATGCGCGCCATCCTGGCGCGGGCACCGAATACGCTGTACTATGCCAGGCAGGGGCAGGCGTTGGTCGGCGCGCTGCTGCTGGAGCCGGAGCAGGAGCAGGATTACGGCGTGATCCGTTATCTTGGCGTGCTGCCGGAACGGAAGTACCGCGGTTTTGCTGTGCAGCTGCTGGGCCAGGCTGTCAGCCATTGCCGCAGCCAGGGCAAGAGTAAGATCCGCTGTACGATCCCCGACGGCGATTATACGACGGTCCACTTCTTTGAAAAGTACGGCTTTCGGCCCCGCAAACAGGCGGGGGGCGAGCGGTGCTATGAGCTGTCCATTGCTCTGCCGCGGCAGCCGGGGTGAGAAAACGGCGGCGCTCCCATGCTGCCCAGCAAAAAACGGAAAATGAAAACGGGAAAACAAAAAAACGTAAAAGGCATCCGGCTTTCTGCCATAGCAGGGGCTGGATGCCTTTTGTGTTTACGCGGTCTGCGGGCCGGGGGCGGTGCGGCTTGCGCCGCGGTCCGTCGCTGGAGTATCGCCGGTGACCATGTCGGCGGTGCCGGTGCCTCGGACGAGCTGGCCCGGGCGGCCACTGGCCGTGTCTGCCCGGCCGTCTGCCGGGAGATTCCGGGCGCCGCTGCCTGCGTCGGTCTGACTGTCATTCTGGCCGCCTGTCGGGCCATTGGCTGCGGCGTTGTCCTCGCTGCCGTCGCCGGGGGCCTGGGAATCGGGGGCGGTGTCGCCGTCCGGCATGGCGCTGCCCAGGTCATCGTCCGGGCTGGTCGTAGCGCCGTCGTCGGTGTTGGGGCGGTCTGTCGGCGCGTTGTCCGGCATATCGGAGCCGATGCTGCCGGAGTCGGAGCCGGAGACGTTGCCGTCGGTCGTGGCGCAGCCGGTGAACAGGCACAGTACCACGGCCAGAACCGCGATCAAAATGCTCAATTTTTTCATGGTTGTCCCTCCTGTCATTTGCTTCAAGCATGGGCTTAGTATTTGCCGCGCCGCGGGTTTTAGCCTTGCCAAAATATACCAGAGGGAAAAATCGCCGCTGCGTGCGGGAGACTCTGTTTTGAAAAAATTTGACGCTTGAAAAAAGGGCCCTGCCGCGCGGCAGGGCCCTTTTTGTAAACTAGGGAAGGATCAGCGTTTTACATTTTTGCAAAACTGCATCAGGATCGTCGCGACCTGCTCCCGGGTCGCGCTGCCCTGGGGATCCAGGTAGGTCTGGCCGCCGCGCAGTGTGCCGGAGATCAGGCCGAGGGAGACGGCGTCCGCCAGCGCGTTGCGCGCCCAGGCAGAAACGCGGCCCGCGTCGGGATAACGGCTCAAATCCGCAGGCGTCCAGGTGCGCGAGACGCCCAGGACCTTTTGCGCGTAGCCCATCAGGATTACCGCGATCTGCTCCCGTGTTACCGGAACATTGGGTGCAAAGGTCGTCGCGCTCATCCCGGAGACGACGCCGGTCTGGTATGCCCAAAGCACGGCGTTTTTGTACCAGTCCTGCGTCAGATCTGTAAACGGCGCTGCGCCGCTGACGCTTGGCGAGCCGCTCAGGCTGTAGAGAATTTGGACGATCTGCGCCCGGGTCGTGGCGGTCTGCGGAGCAAACCGGCTGCCGCCGACGCCGTACATCAGGCCGTTGGAGACGCAGTAGTCGATCCCGGCATGGGCCCAGTTATTAGCGCCCGGGACATCGGTGAATCCGGCGCTTGGGCAGGTGAGCTGCGCAATGGTCTCCGTCCGCGTCGCGCTGCAGCGGGTGCAGGTATAGCGCTTGACGCCGGGGGCGGTTTCCGTTGCGGGGGTCGTGACCACTCCGGCGTCCCAGTTGTGGTCCAGCGGGTTGGTGTAATCGCTGCGGTAGGAGTCGCCGCAGGTGCAGGTGTATGTCGTATACCCCTGTTCTGTGCAGGTCGGCGAGGTGACGGTGCTTGTGTACTGGTGGATATGCTCTGCGGTGACCGTGAAGTAGACCCTGCTGGTCTCCGTCGAGTAGTCCTTAAATTTCGTATTCTTTGCCAGCACTGTGACATAGTACCGGCCCGGCTTTGAGATTGTGCAGGTGTCACTCCTGGCGGTCGACTCGAAATTGGCAACGAGGGAGTCGTCCTCCGAGCGAATCCGCATCAGATACCATCTCTCATCCATCACGCCCTGGAGGGGGCTTTCGGTCCACTGTACGGTAAAGCGCGTCTTGGCACTTACCACAGACGGAATGGTGATCTGCACTGCGGCGGGCCTTGCAGGTTTGACATAATTGATGGTGTACAGGCTGAACAGCTGGGCCTTGCTGTTGTCACTGGTGTGCGCCCAGTTGCCGTACAGCTGCATCTGCGTCCCGGCGGCAGAGGAGCCGTCTTTGCAATCGAGCACGAGCCAGTTGCCAGCCGTGACCGAGTCCTTGGCGATCAGTTTGAAAATACCGTTGTAGCTTTTGATGTACCATTGGAAGCGCGTCGCCCGCTGGCCAGCAAAGGGGGCGGTCGTCACCTTCGCCTGCGAGGCGCAATTGCCTTCGTAGGTGAGGTATTCCTCGTTGAACATATTCTGGACATAATAGCTGCCGTCAGCTTGGCGGATAAAACGCCAGATCTGAGCTGGGTCATTGGCATTGTTGGTGCGGGAGATCGTCACGTTCCAGCTATTGGAGTCATAATAATTCGTCCCGATATGCTTCCAGCTATCTGACCGAATGAGCAGGCGGTAGACGTCTGCGCCGATGTTGTCAAAGGTCGGTGCCGGGGTCACGCTGGAAAAGTCCGGGCGGATCACGCCCCAGTAGGTGTTGTCAAATTTGTCATATCTCACATTTGTGACATTGACGACATATTGCCGGTCGGCATAATTTTGATGCCAGGTGCTGTAATCCGATTCGTAGATTGCGACATGGCCGGCTTCATTTTTGACGCTCGGATTGTAGACTAGGATATCGCCCTTCTGGGGCTGGACGCCCTGGAGCCGCTGCCAGCCGGACGGGAGTGCATTCGTGCGGTACTCCTTGGCGTAACCGCCAGGGGAGGTCTGGCCGAGGTATTTGTAGTAAAAGCAGATCAGGTCGACACATTGGGCGCCATATGCGCCGTCGTAATCCAGGGGCTGCCCGGCTTTGCTTCGGACCCAGTTGATCGCGTCATCGGCGGTTTTGCCGCCTGTAGAGGCCGAGGCTGCCGTCGGCAGCAGGGAGAGGGCCATCAGCACAGCCAGCGCCAGGCTAAGTACACGTTTTTTCATACGCCATCTTCTTTCTTCAGGGATTTTGCAGGGATCGCAGCGTCCGGGCGTATCACATGCCAGGCTGCTAGATTCTACAGATGAGAATACACACAAACCGCATCTTTGTCAAGCTGGGGGACAAGCTGGGGGAAATAATTCTGTGTACTGCCGTTGTAAAAAATAGTTTTTCTTGAAAAAATCCCTTGCAATTTCCGATTGGCTGTGCTATTATATCTAAGCACCTTGTGAGGTGTGTATGCGCCGGTAGCTCAGTTGGATAGAGTGACTGGCTACGAACCAGTAGGTCGGGGGTTCGAGTCCCTTCCGGCGTACCAAAGACCCATGAGTTTTTCTCATGGGTCTTTTGCTTTGCTCAGGCGCGGCCTGCGGTCACAGATCGTCGGCGTCCTGCACTGGGATCTCATCGCGGTGGACGGGGCAGCCGGTCCAACTGCCCTGGGGGTCAGTTTGGTTGGATTGGAAGTTTGTCATTGGACCGGAAAAGGGCGCCGCCTGCCGGGGCGGCGTGGGGGTCTGCTGCTTTTTTTGCTTCATGGTGTTCCTCCTGGATGATAAAAATTACAGGCGCTGCGGCATAAATACCGCGGCGCCTGTTTATACTCTCCGGAGAAGGAAGCTTTCATGCGGAAAACTGGAGGAAATCTATGGATTTTTTAACTTCTGAAACATGTCAAAATCTGGCCCGCAGCTTTGCCGGGGAATCGCAGGCCCGGACGCGCTACCAGCTGGCCGCCGCCGTCGCCCGGCGGGAGGACCTGGAGGTCGTCGCCCGGATTTTTGAGACGGCGGCGGCCAACGAGCTGGCCCACGCCCAGGAATTTATGGAGCTGCTCTGCAAATGGAACCGGGGCGGCCTGGAAAACCTTCCTATTTCGGCAGGCTATCCCTATGTGCTGGGCACGGTGGCGGAGAATTTAAAAGCCGCCCAGGCGGGCGAATGGGAGGAGCACAGCGATGTCTACCCGGCCTTCGCTGCGGCAGCGGAGCGGGAGGGCTTTGCCGATGCCGCCCGGCTGTGGCGGGGCATCGCCGTGGTAGAGGGCGTGCATTACGAGGTCTTCCGGCAGTGCGGCGCGCAGCTGGAGGCCGGGCAGCTCTTTGCCAAGGCGTCGCCCATCGTCTGGCGTTGCGCCAACTGCGGCTATACCTATACGGCTGCGTCTGCAGCGCTGACGTGCCCTGTCTGTGGCAAGCCAGTGGGCTGGATGCTGGGCGATATCGAGACGCAGCCGCCTGCCTTGATGGCTGATCACAAAAACAGCAGATAATTGCCCAGCACGTAGCCGACGAGCCCATCGTAGCGGATAACGTACCAGCCGCCGGACTCGCCCAGGACCTCCACGGAGGCGTGGTCCGGGACCTTTTGCAGCACCGGCGCAGTGGTCGAGGGGCCGCCGCGCAGATTCAGATTGCTGCCATCCGTCGAGACGACAGCGTTGCGGATTTCGCCCGGAGAGAGCAGCGGCAGGCCGAAATACTCGCATACGCCGGTGGCCAGCGCCCGGGCGATGGTCTGGAGATTGTTCTCAATCCACTGGGCGTCCTGGGGGTTATCGTGGTAGCCCAGCTCTGCCAGAACGGCTGGCGCCCGGGTGGCCCGCACCTCCACCAGCGAGGTGGTGGCCAGGGTCCGGACCTTCTCCGGCTGGGGATAGATGGGGCGGAGGTTATCGGCCAGAATATTGGCCATCCGCAGCGCCGGGGCGCTGGAGGGGTAGTAATAGAGGTCGATCCCGGTCTGCTGCCCGCTGGTCGCCGGGGGCGAGGCGTTGGAGTGCAGCGCCAGGTGGAAATCATAGTTGCCTGCGTTGCTCATCCGGATGGAATTGCCGACAGTCCCGGCGGGGTCGTTTCGGGAGACATTGATGCCGGAGGTCTCCAGGTACGGGGTCATGGCGTCGGCCAGGCGGTTCATCCAGTACTCCTCGTTCCCGGTGGTGACGTAAGGGTTATACTCCTGGGTCGAGGGGCTTAAAAATAAAAATGGCATAGTACGCTCACCGTCCTTTTCCCTTCAGTCTATGCAAGGGGCGCAGGCGCTGTGCGTACGGGTCCGCCTGGCTGCCGGGCGGGCTTTTTCCTTGCGCCGGGCGGGGATTTGTGGTAAACTGGAGGCAAGAAAGCGTAGGGGGTAAGCTATGAGGGTTCTTTTGACCGGCGGCGCCGGGTATATCGGCGCGCACACCGCGGCGCTGCTGCTGCAGGCCGGGGTGGAGGTGGTCATCGCGGATGATTTTTCAGCCAGCGCGCCGGCGGTCATCGGCAGGATCACGGCGGTGGCCCGGCAGGCCCCTTCGGTTTACCAGGTGGATGTGGCCGATACGGCGGGGCTGCAGACGGTCTTTGACCGGGAGCAGCCGGACGCGGTGCTCCATTTTGCCGGGCGAAAATCCGTGGCGGAGTCCGTGGCATCGCCCCTTGCTTATTATGCGAACAATCTGGGGGCGATCTTGTCCCTGCTGCAGTGTATGCGGCGCGCCGGGGTGAAGCGGCTCATCGTCTCTTCCTCCGCGGCGGTCTACGGCACGCAGGATGTCTCGCCGCTGACGGAGCGGGCTGCAGTCGGCGGCTGCGCCAGCCCTTACGGCTGGTCTAAATTTATGCTGGAGCAGATCGTGCGGGATGAAGCGGCGGCGCGGGGCGATTTTTCCGCAGTGCTGCTGCGCTATTTTAATCCCGCCGGGGCGCACCCCAGCGGCCTTTTGGGTGAGGACAGCGCATCTGGCAGCCTGATGACGGCGCTGGTGCAGACAGCGGCGGGCCAGCGCCCGGCGCTGCAGATCTGCGGCGGGGATTATCCCACGGCGGACGGCACCGGCGTGCGGGATTATCTCCATGTGATGGACCTGGCCCGGGGGCATCTGGCCGCGCTGCACTACAGCATGGTCCACGATGGCGTCGAGGCGGTCAATCTGGGCGCCGGGCGGGGCTGCAGTGTGCTGGAGCTGGTGGAGACCTTCCGCCGGGTCAACCATGTGACCGTCCCAGTGCAGATGGCCGCGCGGCGGCCTGGGGATGTTGCCGTCTGCTATGCGGATGTGGCCCGGGCCCGGGCGCTGCTGGGCTGGGAGCCTCGCTGCAGCCTGGCAGAGATCTGCCGGGATGCCTGGAACTGGCAGGTGAAAAATCCTGCAGGCTATGAGACGCAATGGAAGGAGCAAAGCAATGAGGGCGCAGTGGACGATCCAGGAGATCGCGCATATTGAGAGCGACTTTTCTGAAAAATTTGGCATCCCCCGGCAGAGCGGCCTGGTGGAGGAGCTCCAGGCGCGGATCGTGTTCGACCCGGCGTTCCGGGATGAAAACGCAGTGCGGGGGCTGGCGGAGTTTTCCCATATCTGGCTGGTCTGGGGGTTTTCCGCCAATGCCGGGCGCTGGTCGGCGACGGTCAAGCCGCCCCGGCTGGGGGGCAACACGCGCATCGGCGTCTTTGCGACCCGTTCGCCGTTCCGGCCCAATTCTTTGGGCCTTTCCTGCGTTCGCCTGCTGCGTGTCGAGCCGCAGACGCCGCAGGGGCCAGTGCTCCATGTGGCGGGGGCCGATCTGCTGGACGGTACGCCCATCTGGGATATCAAGCCCTATCTGCCCTATGCTGACTGTGTGCCGGATGCTGCGGCGGGCTTTGCTGGCCGAAACCAGGAGGAGCCCCTGGCGGTCGAGCTGCCGCCAGCGCTGGCACGGCAGCTGCCGGAGGCCCAGGCGGCGGCCCTGCGCGGCGTGCTGGCGCAGGACCCGCGGCCCCGGTATCAGGATGATCCCGCGCGGATCTACGGCTTTGGCTTCGGCGGCTGGGAGGTGCGCTTCCAGGTGGCCGGGCGCTGCCTGACGGTCGTCAGCCTGGAAAAGAAAACATAGTCATGCGCCCCGGTCTGCGATTTTTTTGCAAGGCCGGGGATTTGTTTTGCCGAGCGGTAGCGCCGGGGCGAAAAACGTGGTAAAATAATTTAATAAGGCGCTGCCCAAGCGGCGTGCATATGGAAGAAATCGGGGTACGCCCCGGAGGATGATAGAGATCAAAAGAGTTTACCCGGGGAGGATATGGGATGAAGCAACCCGTCAGCAGCCTCCGGCAGTGGATGCTGGAGCAGTATGCGCCGCAATTTCATTTGGAGAAGAAAACGCTGCTGAAGCAGCTGGATCAGGTGGGCTTTTACGCAGAGCGCTGCCTGCCACCGGTGGGCCAGCGGGTCAACTGCCAGCTGGTGCTCGATACCTGCAGGCTGTATTTGCAGACCCTGTGCCCGGAGCCGCCGGAGGGGTGGCTGGCGTTTTTATATGAGGAGATCTGCCAGAAAATGTTCCCGGAGACGGGCCATAGCCCGATGACGCCGGGGCAGCGGCAGGCGGCGGCGTTTTATCTGGGCCTGCTGCGCTATGCCATCAGCCGGGAGAATTGCCCCTTTGACCCCTTAACGGATATCGACGCTGCGACGGAGGCGGAGCTGCAGCAAAGCCGCATCGCTAAGGAATACGCCCGCTTCTGGAAGGCGGTGGAGGACGATTATTTTGTCGAGCTCATGCGCATCGGGCGGGAGATCATGCCCTTTGACCCGGCATCGCATACCATTGGCGTGCATCATGTGGCGGTGCATATGGCCCGGCAGGCGCTGCAGGCGGGGATCCCGGTGGACATTGCCCTGTGCAGCGCCGCGGCGCTGAGCCACGATATCGGCAAATTCGGCTGCCGTGGACGGGATGCCCGGCGGATCCCCTATCTGCACTATTACTTCACCTGGCAGTGGCTGGAGGGGCACGGTGTGCCGACGATTGCCAACATCGCGGCCAATCACTCGACCTGGGACCTGGAATTTGAGAACCTGCCCGGCGAATCGCTACTCCTGATCTACGCGGACTTCCGGGTCCGGGGCAACCGGGATGCCGAGGGACGGGAGCGGGTGCAGATCTTTTCCCTGGAGGCAGCCTACCAGGAAATCTTCCGCAAGCTGGCGGATATGACGCCGGAAAAGCAGCTGCGCTACCGGACGGTCTATGCCAAGCTGCATGATTTTGAGCAGTACCTGCTGAGCCACGGAGTGGACCCGGACCCGGTGCAGCGCGGCGCTTGTACGGCGTGCACGCCGAAAGCGGCTCTGCTGCCTCGGCGGGAGATCCCGCGGCAGATCTGCAATCTGACCTTCCACAACAATATCCGCCTGATGCGCCAGATTACCCACGACGCATCATTCGAGCAGCTGCTGGAGCAGGCGCGCAATGAGAAAAATCTGCAGAGCGTGCGGACGTATCTGCACCTTTATTCAGAATATCACACGTATCTGACCCGGGCGCAGAAGCAAAAGCTGCTGGCGTTTTTATATGAGCTGCTGATGCACCATGACGGCGATGTCCGGCGGCGGGCGGCCCGGATGATGGGCCAGGTGCTGACAAACAGCGGGCCGAAATACCGCAAGGAGCTGCCGGCCGGTGTGCCGCCCCAGGCGGCGGCGCCGAATCTGCTCTCCTTTTTAAATGAGTCGGTCCAGATCTGGGCCAGCTATGCCGAGCAGTGCCTGCATCCGGATCAAAAGATCGCGCCGAAGCATGCGCTGCGGATCTCCAACTCTCTGAAGATCGTGGCCGAGAGTATTTTTCGTCATCTGAGCCGCGAAAAATGGCCGGAGTATTTGGAGGTGCTGCTGGCCCAGGTGCGCAGGGACCTGCCCCAGGATCAGTTCGTGCTGCTAGACACGCTGAACCACGTGCCGGACGCCGCGTTTACGCCGCAGCAGGGCCAGGCGCTGCTGGTGCAGTTCGCCTCGCATTTATCCGGCGCTGCGGAGCGGGAGCAGATTGCCGCGCTGCGCTTTTTCCGCAAGCTGCTGGCGATTGGCGACGAGGCGCTGCAGGCGGAGGTCCGCCGCGTCGCCCAGGCGCTGGAGCCGGGGGAGTCTTACGCCGTGGGCTACGAGCGGTCGGTCCTGCTGCGGGGCGCGGGGGAGACAGCCTCCTTGCGCAACGCAGAGCGGCAGCATCTTTACCTGAGCAATATGAAAATGGCCGTCCACTGGAGCGTGAAAATATCGCACATTGATATGCTGTGCGAAAATGTCACGGCGCATCCGGAGATGGCGTTCCACACGGCAATGCATTTGAGCAATCTGCTGTGCGTCAGCGAGCATCTGCCGGTGCGGGATTACGCGGGGGAGCATCTGGTCGCGCTCTGCGCCAAGCTCCCGGCGGACCAGCAGAATGAGCTGATGATCGACCTCATCCGCGAGCTGGAGACAGGGCGGGAGGAGGTCTCCCGTTATATCCCGAAATTCCTGGGCCGGATGCTGTGCCAGCTGCCGGACTCTGCCTTTGCCGAGTGCCTGCAGTCCCTGGCGGAGCTGGTCCATTCGGACAATACCCTGGCTGCCATGGCGGCGCTGACGACGCTGGCGGTGGTGCTGGCGAATCAGGCCGGAAGCGAAGCGGTGACGGAGCAGGTCTTTGGCCTGCTGCTGACAGGTGTGGCGCATTTTGACGATATGATTCATCAGCGGGCCCTCTCGCTGATCTGCCGCCAGGTCTTTGACAATCCGGTTCTGCCGCTTTCCGTCCGGCAGCGGTATTTTATCCGCATCTGCAAAAAATTCCTGACGCTGCTGGAGGAGCCGCACCCGGGGCAGCTGAATTTCTTCACCTGTGCGGCGGCGCTGAACCATTTGTATCGCTTCCTGGTGCAGTGCCAGGTGCATCTGCCGGAGCCGGTGCTGCCGCCGGAGCGGCCCATCGCTTTCTTCCCCGGGACATTTGACCCCTTCTCCTCCGGCCATAAGCGCATCGTGCAGGAGATCTGCGCCAAGCAGTTTGATGTCTATCTGGCGGTGGATGAATTCTCCTGGAGCAAGCAGACGCTGGCCAAGCTGTTGCGGCGGCAGATCGCCAGCATCTCCGTGGCGGACCAGCTGGATGTCTATCTCTTCCCGGATGATATCCCCATCAACATCGCCATGGCGGAGGATCTGACCAGGCTGCGGCAGCTGCTGCCGAACCGGGCGGTCTATCTGGCCGTGGGCAGCGATGTGGTCCGCAACGCCTCGGCGTACCGGCCCGGCGCGACCGGCGGCGCGGCGGACTTTGACCATATCGTCTTCTCCCGGGAGGAGACAGGCCAGCTGCCGCCGCTGGAGACGGTGATCCGGGGCAAGCTGGAGGTACTGCAGCTGCCGCCATTCTTTGACAGCGTCTCCTCCAGCCGGATCCGGGAGTATGTGGATAAGAACCTGGATATCTCCATGCTGGTGGACCCGATCGTGCAGAATTTTATCTACCGGCGGGGCCTGTATCTGCGGACGCTGCAATATAAAATGGTATTGCAGCCCCATAAGCTGTATTTTGAAAATGCCCAGGAGATCTTGCCGGAGATCCCGCAGAAGCTGGCGGAGAAGCTGGCCGGATGGCCGGGCGTGGCCAGCTGCGTGCTGCGCTCCCGGGCCACCGGCGGCCTCTGGGGCTGGGCCTGCGGACGGACGGTCCAGAGCTATCAGCTGCTGGATGTTTTGCAGGATGCCCAGGCGGCGTCCTGCGTCCGGGAGCGGGTCTCAGGGAATATCCTGCTGATCGACGGGGTCGGCGCTGTCGCGCCGGGGCAGAGCGTGGAGCGGCAGGTCCTCAATGAGCTGCTGGCCCGGGCCCAGGAGCGGAGCATCACCTATGCCATCTGCCGCTGCCCGGCTGCCGGGCCGCTGGAGCAGGCACTGCGGGAGCTGGGCTTTGCCCCGACGCCGGAGCAGCCGTCGGTCTGGGTGGTGGATATGCGCCGCCCGGTGGTGCTGATCCTGGACGCGCTGCAGAAGCTGAAATCCCCCCACCGGGAGAACCCGAAGGTCATCCGGGCGGTGGAGAAGGCGCGGCGGGCGCTGCGGCTCTCCTTTGCCCAGATGTTCCCGGGGGATCTGATCTTGAGCTTTGATGTCGAGCTGCTGAACCAGGCGCTGCGCAGCCGGGTCCAGCGCTGCAACGGCGTGGCGGATGTGCCGCCTGGGGAGCGCCGCCTGGGCAGCAAGATGTGCGTGCCCTTCGGCAAAATCCTGGCCAATGACCTGGTGCCGAACACGGTGACAAAGCGGCTGGAGGTGGAAAAGGTATTCCTGCCCAATATCCGGGGGCTGGAGATCAAGGAATACCCCGGGTATTCGACGCTGGTCAACCAGGTCCGGACGATCAAGTCCTTCCGGCGGCCCATGATTTTGGTGGACGATCTGATGCACAACGGCTATCGGATGGAGTATCTGACGCCGCTGCTGCGGCAGGAGCAGGTGGAGATCGACCGGCTGATCGTCGGGATCATGTCCGGCCGGGGCAAGGACCGGATGCGGCTGCAGGATATCGAGACGGAGTGCGAGTATTTCATCCCCGCCATGCGCTATTGGCAGACGGAGAGCCTGCTCTACCCCTTCATCGGCGGCGACAGCGTTCTGACGAGCCGCAAGACGGAGATGCTGCCGACGATCAATCTGATCCTGCCGTATAAATATCCGCATTTCTTCAGCGGCGTCCCCAAGCGGGCAATCTACGCCCTTTCGGAGACGGTGCTGGCCAGCACGCAGGAGATTCTGCGGGTGCTGGAAAAGGAGCATCTTTCTTATTTTGGCAAATCGCTGACCCTCAAGCGGCTGGGTGAGGCCGTGTTCCGTCCCCGGATGCCGGACCGGGGCGGGCATTTGTCCTATGATTTGAATATCCCGGCGTCGGTGTATGTGCAGGATGATATCAATGCGCTGCACCGGATGCAGGGCTGGGAGGAGACGCCTTGATGGAAAAACTATACCAGTTTGAGGGCCTGTGCCTGTGGGATCGGGGCGGCGGGGTGCCGGAGGGCGCTGCGCCGTGCAGCGCGCCGTTTGCGCCCCTGGTCATCACCGTCCGGCGGGACCCGGCGAAAAGCCGGGGGCTGTATCGCATCGACGATCTGCGCCGCTTGGATGCGCAGGATGTGCAGGCGGCGCTGCAGCCGCTGCCGCCGCAGCAAGCGGCAGATGATCTGGCGGCCCTGGTGCAGGCGGAGGGTGCGTGCGTTTTGAATACGGTGTTTGCCCGCTGCTGGGATGTGCTGCGGGCGACCCGGCGGCGCCGGGATGGCTTCCGGGTTCATCTGGTGGGCCTGGGAGACGTCGGCGGGACGGTCCTGCAGGGCTTGGTCCTGCTGGGACGGGACCTGACGGGCATCGGCATCTATGACCCCAACGAGGCCCAGTGCCGCCGGTACTGCCTGGAGATGAACCAGGTACTGCCGGAGCATGCGGGCGGCTGGGTGCCGCCGGTGGAGGCGGTGCCGCTGGCGCGGCTGTTTGACTGCGATGCGCTGCTGTTCACCGCGTCGCTGGGCGTGCCGCCGGTGGGCGCGCAGGTCGGCGATGTGCGGATGATCCAATACAAGCGCAACCGGGATATGCTGCAGGGCTATGCGCGCATGGCCCGGGAGGCGGGCTTTACCGGGCTCTTTGCGCAGATCTCCGACCCAGTGGACCATCTCTGCCAGTCGGTGTTCCTGGCATCGAACCGGGATGAAGCCGGGCGCTTTGACGCAGCCGGGCTGCTGCCGGAGCAGATCCAGGGCTATGGCCTGGGTGTCATGCGGGCTCGGGCGCAGTATTACGCTGCGCAGCGGGGCGTTGATTTTTCCCAGGGGCAGGTGTTTGGGCCCCATGGCAAGCAGCTGGTGGTGGCCAATGCCGCCGGGCGGGGCTATGACGACGCTCTCTCCCAGCAGCTGACGCACGATACTGTCACAGCCAACTTGCAGGTGCGGGCGCTGGGCTATAAGCCCTATATCGCCCCCGGCCTGTCCTCTGCGGCCATCAGTGTCCTGCGGACGCTGCGCGGGGAGGCTCACGACGGGACGCTGGCCCTGGGCGGCGCGTATTTTGGCTGCAGCCTGCGGTCGACCCGGTTGGGCGTGGAGCCTGTGTATCAGGCGCTGCATCCGGCGCTGCAGGCGCGCCTTGCGCCGGTGCTGCAGGCGCTGCGGGAGTTTGCTTATGACGAATGAACTATTGGTGATCACCGCCGGGCATCATGCACGGCTGGAGGCCGTTTTAAAGACAGCGCTCCAGGGCGTCCCGTTCCGGCGCTATGATATGGCGGGCGGCGCGCTGCCGGACCTACGGCAGCGGCGGGTACTTTTTGCCATTGCTGTGGACCAGGCAGGCATTGACCCGGATGTCTGCCGCCTGCTGATGCTGCTGCGCCAGTCGCCGGATGCGATGCAAGGCGCCTGCGCCGCACTGCTGATTGACGGCGCAGGCGAGCTCTACACCAAGCAGACGGCCCAGGCGCTGCTGTTGGCGGCAAATCTTGCCGGCTGTTGGCTGATGGGAAAGCCGCTGCTGGAGGCGACGGGCTCGCTGCAAAATTTGGACATCCGCGCCAAAAAACTGGGCCTTTCCCACCGGGCGGCCTATGATGCCCTGGCGGTCCAGCTGGTGCGGCGGCTGCTGGAATTTGCAGTGCCGGGGCGGCCGGCGGCGAAGCTTCTGATGCTGCACGCATCGAACCAGAACACATCGAACACGCTGGCCCTGGGGCGGCGGGTCTGCCAAATGCTTTCCGGGCAGGTGCAGACCCGGGAGCTCTCCTTGCGCAACGGGACGATTCATGACTGCAACGGTTGCTCCTACCGGGTCTGCGCCCATTTTGCCGAGCGAGGCGGCTGCTTTTACGGCGGCGCGATGGTGGAGGACGTCTATCCGGCGGTGCTGGAGAGCGACGCGCTGCTGGTGTTGTGTCCAAACTACAACGACGCCCTCAGCGCCAATATCATGGCATTCATCAACCGCCTGACGAGCCTGACGGTCAATAATCTTCTGCAGGGCAAGCAGCTGTTTAGCATCGTCGTCTCCGGCTATTCCGGCGGGGACCTGGTAGCTCAGCAGCTTTTGGGGGCGCTGTGCCTGAACAAGGCTTTTACGCTCCCGCCCCACTGCTGCATGCTGGAGACAGCCAACGACCCGGATACGGCTATACACCTGCCTGGGATCGGCGACCGCTTGCAGCGCTTTGCCGACGGCATCGCGTCCGCGCTGCGCCAGGGCATGCCGACGGCCCGCTGAGCGGTTATTTTTGCAGAACCTGCCCATACTAAGGGCGGAGGGATGCAATATGATGAACAGCAGGCAATATAACCGATACGTGGCGCGGCTCTCGCCAAAATCGAAGGTCTGGAAGAACACGTGCTTTGCGTTTCTGATCGGCGGCGCGATCTGCACCCTGGGGCAGCTGTTGCTGGTAGCCTTCAGCGCAGTGGGGCTGGACAAGGATGCCGCCGGGACGGCGACCTCCTGTGCCCTGGTGTTTCTCAGCGCGCTGACGACGGGCTTGAGCTGGTATGACGACCTGGCAAAGCTCGGCGGCGCGGGAACGCTGGTGCCCATCACTGGCTTTGCCAACGCCGTGGCCTCCCCTGCTATTGAATTTAAAACAGACGTTCGCTGTATAATTAGGATAGTCAGAGAAACCCGTAACAGGCGAGTATCAGGACTGAATCCGACATATTTTATTGGGAAGGAGGTACTTAAAGCGGCCATTATCCCGCATGATTTCAGACTGCCATAGAGCCAGATGGATATAGCTGATCCATCTGGCTCATCTTTTCTCCGAAATATTATACATACAGGAGGTAGCACCATCAACACTATACCTTCGGCAAATCAGACGTATGGCTGGATCTCTGGTGTCACACGGTTTGACAGAAACCCTGCAATGTGTTTTCTTATCTGATTCTGTCCTGCTTTTCACCTCCGGTATGACCGGAAAACAGATCATGATTCAGAGAATAATTCTTAAAAACAAACGGAATAAATTCCAGAGCAAATTGCAAATTTAATACATCGTGATAATTCGAAAATTGAATATGGCACAATTTTTCAATCTGCTCAATACGGTAACGGACGGTATTGGCATGCACAAATAGCTGTTCCCCGGTTTTGCTGTAGTTTTGCTTATTGTGAAAGAAAACCAATAGCGTTTCTATCAAATTGACGTTGGAGGTAACTTCATAGTCGATCAACGGTTTAATATAAGTATAGCACATCGAAACGATATCCGCATTGATGTCATCAATGCCATGCAGCTTAAAAATTCCCAGGTCATCATAGAAGTTTAAACGCTGTTCCGGAGCCGCCCATGCACAAACAGCCAGCGCCAACTTGGCTTGCCGGTAGCTGCGCTGGGTTTTATTAAATTGCACCAGACCGCCAATGGCAATTTGTAATGTATTTTGTCGCAGCTTTTTTTGCAAAACTTTATAGATATTCTGGATGAATTCACGATAATTCGAAATCGCTTCCGGCAACAAAAGCACCAGCTGCTGCTGATATGGGCTAATGATAATATTGTTTCCAACAGCAGCAAAATATCGTTCCAACAACGGTTTTATTTTCTGACACAGGGTCGGTTCATCTGCGCTTTCCAAAATCGCCACCCGCAAGGCCTGAGGCACGAACCAAGAGAGTCGTTGGGCCATGGAAACAGCTTCGCTCGTCGTGTTGATTTTTCCAGAGATCAGGCCATCAATAAACCGTTCTTTTAACTGCAGCGAATCCTGCTCAAAAGCAGCGATCTGCAAAACACCTGTTTCACATGCCGTCTTAGCCGCTGACAGCAAGTCAATATCATTGGTGCTGTAAGGCGCTTCAGGTTCTTCCAGCCAGATCATGGCATCCTGATTTTTCTTATAATGGAACAGAATCCCAAGCCCCTGGGCCGTACTTGTCTGGCAGCAGAATAATTGATCTGCCTGCGCTGGCAGCATGGAGAAGTTATTTTTCACATCGTATGTGGTCAACGCGGAAAACAACGCCGCCGGCTTCTCTTTGGGATAATAAAAAATATTATTTTGCAGCGTAATAAAAACGGATTTCCCCGTCCAAGTAAATAACTGTTTTGCAAAGCCGTCTAAGCCATCCCGATAAATGGCTCTGACCAAAAATGATGTGACTTGCTCACGCAGCAAATAAGAGCCAGTACGATAGCAGTGAATATGGCTATAGAAAAAATCGAATAATTCGAAAAACTTTATTTCCGGGGCCAATAAAATAATTGGAAAATTCAGGTGATTCGCCGCATGTAAAACATATTCTGGAAGCTGATAATCAAAGTATCTCCCTTTTAGCGTGATCCCGACAATGCCTTGTTGCGATAAATTTTGGATAAAAGGAACGATCTTTGCCGGTTGCAGAGAGAGGAAATAGCCGCTGGAGATTGCCAGTGTATCGGTTTTCAGATAAGCATAGCCAGTAAAGCCATCAAGCATGCTAAGTTGTTTAATTATGTTATCTCTTCCACCGCATCCAGCAATAATACGGGAACCTGCCATAGGCGGGATATGAATAAATTCATTCACTGTCAGTTCCATCGCTTAACCCACTTTCTTTTTACAAGCAATCATACCACCCGTTTTTTCTAAAATACAATATTCGACAGATTCTGTCAACGATTTAACACAGGGTGAACATCAAAGCCCCGCCGCAAAGGTTTCCTTTGCAAACGGGGTTTTGATGCTTAAACTGCAGGAAAGCTCAAATTATTAATTTCGTTTAACTTACGGCAATTTTCCGATGACATTATCCAACAGGAAGTAACAGTTGACCAGTTCTTTAATTGTAAAGGTCTCACCTTCCGGCAACACTTCATTGCCCTGATTATCCACAACAGGACCTTCCAGTACAACGTAGTCTCCGTCTACAATGGCATCATACATTTCATTACACTGGTTAATTACTTCCTGGGGCATGATATCCGCATTCCAGGGGGCAATGCCTGCCACACCGTCTGCCATATTGCCATATTTGGTATCACTGGTCCAGCTCTCTGTCGCCACTTGGGTGATAATTTCATTGAAAACTGGTGTCCAGTTCCAGCAAAAAGAAGTCAAAACAGCTTGGGGGGCATAAGCTTCTTTATCCGTATGGAACCCGGTAACATAGGCGCCAGCATCTTCACACGCCTCGCAGACAGCAGTGGTACCGCCATGATAGCCCATGCTTTGCACACCAGCTTGAATCAGTGTAGTGGCACATTCCTTTTCTGTGGCCGGATCATACCAGCTGTTGACCCACATAACCCGAACAGTAGCGTTTGGATTTGCCGCTTTGGCGCCAGCAGACCAAGCGTTAATGGCACGAATTACTGAAGATTGGGGCTGCGCCGCCACAAAGCCCAGTTCAGCTACCCCGCTCATCAGGGCCGCCGCATAGCCGCACATAAAAATTGCTTCAATATCCACACAGGTAAATGAACAGTAGTTGTCTGCGCTGTCGCCTTCAAACTGGGCAAAATACACATCTGGGTAGGCGGTATATGCAGCGTTCATATTTTTCGTAAAACCAGAGGATCCACCGATGATCAGGTTACAGCCCTCATCGATCAGCTGCACGATAGAAGAATCCGCCTCTACGCTTGCGTCCGGAATATTTTCTACTACGATAATCTGACTGTCAGACAACCCCAGTTCATCTTTGGTCCGCTGCAGACTCTGCGCCATTGCCTGACTCCAACCATTATCTGTTGCAGTCTGATTCAGCAGCAAGCCGACTTTTACGCCGCTGTAGTCCACCGTCTCTTTCGTTATCGTATCTGGATCCACGGAGCCCTGCGTCGTATCGCTACCGCAGCCTGCAAACAGACCGAGTAAAAAGAGAGTACAGAGCAATAAACAAAACAATTTTCTCATATTATGTTCCTCCTTCAAAATTATAACAATCCTATGATGGTCCGGAACAGCCTTATTGTAAAAGATATCACAACAATCTTGCTCGTTTGAATCCAGGCAGAAGAGTAACTCTTGTCCAAATGGCAGGGCAGATTACAATAACAAGTGCAACAGAAAAAGCGGGAAAAAAGTAGACCTCATACCAGTCAGCGTGTAAAATGTAGTTACCACACAAACATCAACACGAGAGGTGACTGGTATTGAATTTATTCACAAATGTTGCACTTAGCTTGACAACCTGCCCAGCCTAGTACATATGAATTTCAAAAAGATTACAAAATAATGTTTCGTTTGGCCTCAGAACAGGTATCAACATAAAATTCCCCGAATACCCGGTCCAGTGGCATACCCAAGTCAATGAGCTTATTCCGGGTGTCATTGAAAAGCTTTGCATAATGGGGCTTTGCCTGCTGTTTCTGCAAGTCGTAGCAATCATAGATGGATTCTCCCTTGGGCGGTGCAGAAAGCTGCGTTTCATACATAGGAAGGACCTGCTTTGCAATCTCATTGGCTTGCTTTCTGCTCATGCCTGCGCAGGACTTGAACACATCGCCAACCCACCAGCATTCCACCGGCGTGATATAATCTGTATAGCGGCCGCCAGCCGAGCGAGGCTGGGTGGTTTTAGACGCACCGGATACACAGTGATTCATCAAACCCATAGCAGATTCCAAGAAGAACATCTCTGTACACGGGCCGGCTACTTCGTTGACAATTTTATTTCGCATAAAACCGGTGTTGCGTGAGATTGCCTGAATAGAAACGGAGTTGGCCCATAGCGCTTTGCGGCCGCAATTGCCGAAGAGCTGGATATCATAGACGTAGGAGCTGGTATAATCGCTCTGCAAAATACAGGGGATCAACAGGTCATTGGCAACACAGGTCAGTACCGCGCCTTCTGCAGGGCCGGCATAACCTCCGATATAAGAGCAGCCTGCCACCCGGAGTTTATGGCCTACGTTTAATCCCATGATCACACGGTGGAAATTGGAGAAGGTAACTTTCATTTCCACGGGGCACAAGCTTTGCGTGATATTGCCCCGGCCAGATACCACCGCTGCGCCACCCAGGTGGCCATATTCGGTGCAGGCCCCGTTAATCCCGGTACAAGCCATCCCCGGACGGCCTGCACGCCACAGCGCTTCTTTCTTCAAGTGCGACTCCAAGTCACCCATAAGGGTTTCATATGGTGTGCCAGAACGGATCATATGACCATAGACCGTGGAGAGGGTCGGGCCGTGGAGAACATCCACC
>CAKTTR010000002.1 GCA_934615645.1 uncultured Oscillospiraceae bacterium
TTTTTGCCCGTTTTTTCAACTGTCACTTAAATTTTGCTGTCCCTGCTTAACTTGACGCTGTGTTCTTTGACAGGCTGCGCCGCGGCGGACTGTAAGATCAGTCCGCCGCGGCGTCTTAGGCTGTCAAAAAAGCCTCGCAGAGTTTGCGCCGCGCACGGCGCAAATAAGGTCAAAATTATTTTCTCCGGCGGCGTGTACGTCGGGGAAAATACTTCTCGCCCTGCAAGTGTGGAATTTCCACGCCAACGGCGTGGAAATTATGCGCGCAGCAGGGTGCAAGCCCCTTCAAACGCGAGCCCAGCGTAGCGGGTCGCGTTTGAGAGTGTGTCAAAAAAACTTTTTTGACACACTCAGATGCCGCGGCGTCTTTGTGGCGCGCAGCCCAAGGCTTAGTGATAATCGCACTTTTGGCACTGGGTCATGGCGTGCGCTTCCTCTTCTTTAAAATAGCCGCCAGCCCATTGGCAGATGCTCTGCAAGATCGGGATCACAGAGCGGCCTTTTTCCGATAGGGCGTATTCCACCCGGGGCGGGATCTCGTCATAGGACTTGCGCTGGATCATATCATCCGCCAGGAGCTCCTTCAGCGCTGCCGCCAGGACGGCGTCTGTGATATTGCCCATCTGCTTGCGCAGTGCGCTGTAGCGCAGCGTCCCCTGCCCCGCCAGGACGCAGAGGATGCGGGATTTCCACTTGCCGCCAAACAGCGCCATCCCATATTCCAGCGGGCAGCGGATATCCTTTTCCATTTTTCTCTCATAGGCCATATGCTGCCCCCCTTCCGTAGGACTGCCGGGCAGGCGCCCGGCAAAAGCGGGCACGGACGCAGCTGCATCCGTGCCCCACGATGTACCAGCGATTTTCCCAGCCTTACAGGACCTTCTTGTTCTCCGGGCCGGGGGTCGTCACGATCACCTGCTCGGGGGTGATGACGATCGCGCCCTTGGCCGTCATTTTGCCGTGGAACAGCTTCTCGGCCAGCGCCTTGAAGGTTTCGACAACGGGGCCTTCTGCCACATATGCGGCGGTACCCTTGATCTGATAGCCTTCGGAAGTCGAAGCATCATAGGCCGAGACTGCGATCTTGCCGTTGTCCAGAACGTTGCGCATTGTCGTCTCCAGGAAGACGTCGCCGACGACCAGCTTGCCGTCCTCCGTGACATCCTTGAAGCCAACCGGCACCGCATTCGGGACACCAGCCGCACAGGTCGCGACTGTCCAGGTGTTGTTCTTCAGTACCTTCACAACATTTTCATTCAGCATTGGAAAAACCTCCTATCCAATTTTTGCTTTCTAGGACCAGTATAGGAAGTTTGCTTTCGATCCGCAAGATATTATTAAAATAATAAGTTACTTATAAATTACATAGTGGCAAGCTCCGCAGCCCGCTCACAGATCTGTGACATCGCGGATGCCATCGTCCGCTTCCTCGACTGACCGGCAGTCGCGCTCGATCTCCTCGGCGCTGTGGGAAGAGACATATTCGATAAAGCTCTGGACAATAGCGCGGTCCGTATCGTCCCGCAGGGATTCCAGCTTGGAAAGGTCCTCTGGCTGGTAGCGGGCGGCAATGAGCCGCACCTGCTCCGTCCCCGTCGGGTCATCGGGCGTATAGAGCATATAATGCGCCTTGGTAATATCCGAATAAAAGGTGAAAAGCACCGTACACTGGCACGGCGCGCCGTCGATCTCCATCGTAAAGGTGATATCCTGCTGCATTGCGGCCTCCTGCTCCCCCGCGCCGGGCAGCGGCGCATCCCGGGGGTTCGTTTCAATTTTTTGATCCAGTTTTGAATATTGTACCACAGCGCGGCGGCCCGCGCAACCAAAATCCCTCGACCGGCGCATTTTCCGCAAAATCTGCCGCAAAAACCTGGGTTTTTTGCCGTCTATCGGTTGATTTTTCCCGCGGCGGCGGATATAATTAAATATTGCAAATGGAAAATTACACAGAGAAATTCTGGAGGGCGTTTGGCTATGATGAAAAATACTGAAAAGACCATGGACAAAATCGTCGCGCTTTGTAAAGGCCGCGGCTTTATCTTCTCCGGCTCCGAAATTTACGGCGGCCTGGCCAACACCTGGGATTACGGCCCCTTGGGTGTGGAGCTCAAAAACAATGTCAAAAAGGCATGGTGGAAGAAATTCGTGCAGGAAAACCCATACAACGTCGGGCAGGACTCCGCTATTTTGATGAACCCGCAGACCTGGGTCGCCTCCGGCCACCTGGGCGGCTTTTCCGACCCGCTGATGGACTGCAAGTCCTGCAAGGAGCGCTTCCGCGCTGATAAGCTGATCGAAGACTTCTGCCAGGGCGAAAACATCACGCTGCCGAAGCCCATCGACGCCTTCAGCCAGCAGGAAATGGCGGACTTCATCGAAGAAAAGCAGATCCCCTGCCCCACCTGCGGCAAGCATGATTTTACGGACATCCGCCAGTTCAACCTGATGTTCAAGACCTTCCAGGGCGTCACGGAGGATGCAAAGAATACCGTCTATCTGCGCCCGGAAACGGCCCAGGGCATTTTCGTCAACTTCAATAACATCCAGCGGACGACCCGCCGGAAGCTGCCCTTCGGCGTTTGCCAGATCGGCAAATCCTTCCGCAATGAGATCACCCCGGGCAACTTCACCTTCCGCACCCGTGAGTTTGAGCAGATGGAGCTGGAATTCTTCTGCGAACCGGGGACGGACCTGGAGTGGTTCGCCTACTGGCGTGCCTTCTGCCGCGATTGGTTGACGAGCCTGCACATGCGGGAGGAAAACCTGCGCCTGCGGGACCATGACCCGGAGGAGCTCTGCTTCTACTCCAAAGCCACGACGGACTTTGAATTCCTCTTCCCCTTCGGCTGGGGCGAGCTCTGGGGCGTCGCAGACCGCACGGATTACGACCTGAGCCAGCACCAGAAGACCTCCGGGGTCGATATGACCTACTACGACCAGTCCAAGAACGAGCACTATATCCCCTATGTCATCGAGCCCTCCCTGGGCGCAGACCGGGTGGTCCTGGCCTTCCTGGTGGACGCTTACGACGAAGAGGTCGTCGGGCAGGATAAGAAGGGCAATGACGATGTCCGTGTCGTCCTGCATCTGCATCCGGCCCTGGCTCCGTTCAAGGCGGCGGTGCTGCCCCTGAGCAAGAAGCTCTCCGGCAAGGCGGAGGAGATCTACCATATGCTCCAGAAGGACTTCATGGTCGACTTTGACGATGCCGGCTCCATCGGCAAGCGCTATCGCCGGGAGGACGAGATCGGCACCCCCTACTGCATCACCGTCGATTTTGAGACCGTTGGCGACCCGGAAAAGGGCGTCGAGGCGGACAACGCCGTGACCATCCGCGACCGCGATACGATGGAGCAGGTGCGCGTCCCCATCTCCCAGCTGCGGGATTGGCTGGCCGAAAAGCTGGCCTACTAAGCGGAAATTCTAAGATAGCTTCCGTCGGGCAGATGTAACCGCATCTGCCCGGCAGTTTGTCCCTGCGGCTTTTTTTCGCAAGCAGAAAGAAGGTAACAACTTGGTAAAAGACCTGACCCGTGGGAATCCCCGCACCGAGCTGATCAAATTCTCGCTGCCGCTTCTGGGCAGTATTCTGTTTCAGCAGCTCTATAACATCGCTGACAGCCTTGTCGCCGGAAAATTTATTGGGGACGAAGCGCTGGCAGCCGTCGGCAACGCCTATGAGATCACCCTGGTCTATCTGGCGTTCGCCTTTGGCTGCAACATCGGCTGCTCCGTCATCCTGGCACAGATGTTCGGCGCCAAGCAATTCCGGGACCTGAAAACCGCCGTCTCGACGACATATCTCGCCTCCGGCGCCCTCTGCGCCCTGCTGATGCTGCTGGGCTTCACCCTTTCGCCCAGCCTGATGCAGCTCATCCGCACACCGGCCGATATCCTGGAGGACTCGCAGCTCTACCTGAACATCTATACCGGCGGGCTGTTTTTCCTCTTCTACTATAATATCTCCACCGGTATCTTCTCCGCCCTAGGCGATTCCCGCACGCCGTTTATTTTCCTGGTGGCCTCGTCGCTGACGAATATCGCCATGGACATCTGGTTCGTCGCCGGGCTCCATATGGGCGTGGCCGGTGTAGCCTGGGCAACATTCCTGTGCCAAGGCGTCAGCTGTGTGCTGGCGGTCATCACGGTCCTGCGCCGGATCCGGCAGCTGCCCTGCGAAGAAAAGCCTGCGCTATTCTCCGGCTCCATCCTGCTGCGGATCACCCGCATCGCCATCCCCAGCACACTGCAGCAGAGCTTTGTCTCCGTCGGCAACATCTTCATCCAGGGGATGGTCAACAGCTTCGGCACGACGGTCATCGCCGCCTACTCTGCCGCCATCAAGCTCAATAACTTCGCCATCACCGGCTTCAGCGCCCTGGGCACGGCAATGTCCAACTTCACGGCGCAGAACATCGGGGCCGGAAAGCTCGACCGCATCCGCCAGGGGACGAAAAGCGGCGTCGGCATCTCCATTCTCACCGGGCTTGCCTTTACGGCGCTGTTTATCCTGCTGCGCCACCCGCTGGTCGGCCTGTTTTTGAAGGATCACACCACCGGCGCGCTGGAGACGGGCACGCTGTTTATCCTGATCGTCACGCCATTTTATATCGTCCCGGCGGTCAAGATCCTGCTGGACGGCGTCCTGCGGGGCGCGGGCGCTATGGGGTATTTCATGACGACGACCTTTACGGATCTTATCCTCCGGGTCGGGTTGGCCTTCCTCCTCTCCCGTTCCCTTGCAAGCACCGGCATCTGGCTGGCTTGGCCCCTGGGCTGGATCACCGGCACCGGCCTCTCCATCCTCTTCTACTGCAAGGGCGTCTGGAAACGGGGCATGACCTAACAGCGCGAGGGGGCTCCCTTCCCCTCGCGTTTGCCGCACCAGGCAGAAATTACTTTAGAAATCGTATTATTTTTTTTAAAATAACGAAATATCTTGACAATTGCCTGTAGCTGCGTATATGATTAGATTATCACACAGAATTTTTTCATATCAGAAAATGCCGCGCATTTTCTGACAAGGAGCGATCATGGGTAACTATAAAAACGGCATTGAAACAAAAACAGCGCTCTACCAGAGCGCACGGAATTGCTTTTACGAGCAGGGGTATTTCAATACCTCGATTCGGGATATCGTCGGCGCCGCGAATTCACGGCTGGGGCTCTTCTCCTATCATTTTGAGAGCAAGGAAGCCGTCGCCGTCATGGTATTCCGGGAATATATCTCCAACGTGGCCACGACGATCCGTAGCGCGCTGGGCAACATCTTCGACGAAAGCGACCTGCTGCTGAACGATATGCTCAACTACCGCGGCTACTTCACCGGGCTGCTGCGCAACGAGAACATCTCCCGCTTCTTCGTCGAGCTGACGACGACGGCGTGCTATCTGGAGCAGAATTTCCGCTATAAGGAGTATTTCTTCCAGCGCCTGTGCTCCCCGCAGCTGGTGCTGAACAAGTGCTGGCGCAATGAAGAGATGGGCAACCTCTTCGTCTCGCTGACAGCGGGCATGGAGATCCAAATGTGCCGGGATTACCGCAGCGGCCGCATCCGCGTCCCGCTGGACAGCGCGCTGGACGCTTATTTTGAAACTTATTACGGCCTGCTGGTGCAGAACCGCAAGCAAGTGGAAAAATACGTCCGCCAGACCCGCCAGATCATGGACAGCATCGACTGGGCCGTCGGCCCCGGCTTCACCCCCTATATCATCCGCAGCCGGGAAGACACCGCATCGGCAGAGGTCCCCGCAGAAGCCTGAGCCATTCCGCAAAAAATAACAGCGCAGCGAAACTGAATGCATCAGCTTCGCTGCGCTGTCTTTCTTTCTGTTACGCCAGCAGCTCCAAGGCGTGCAGGGTACCATGGGCCCGGAAGTGATAATGCTTGGGGCAGGTCTGGCCATAGATCAGGTCAGGCCGCTTTGCATCCAGGCAAGCCTGGACATAGGACGTATCCGCCGCCGCAGGCAGGTCCACAAAGCGGGCAAGCTCACAGGCTGTCAGCGCAAATGTCTGCTTCGGACACAGGAACAGCAGCGCCTTTCCGTCCGCCAGCGCCTGGATCTCGTGCAGCAGCGGCAGCGTGACCGTCTCAGCCATATGGGCCATATTCTTCGGCCCCAGGACATTCACGCCGCCGACGGAATCGGAATAGGAAATAAGATCCGCCCCGGCCGCCAGCGCCTTTTCCGTGAACCGCAGCAGCTCAGCCCGGATGTGATCGAACACCTGCTGCATCTTCTCCGGCTCCTTGCGCAGCCATTTAAAAAGCGGCGCCGTGCCGCACAGGACATTCAGCCACGTGAACGGCCCCGTCAGGGCGATCATCACATGCTCCCCCTGCTGGTGCAGCAGACGGCAGGCCTCCAGCGTCTGGGCCATCCGGCCAGCAGAATAGTCGATCTCAGGCATTTGCAGCAGCGCATCCAGGGACTTGTACGTCGGGTCACCAAAGCGCGGACCGGTCTCGACATCGTCAAACTGGATGACGCCGCCCGTCGCCTCCGCCTCCAGGGTATGACAGAAGGGAAGCATACAGAAGCAGGCGTTGTTCTCTCGCTTCAGCTCCAGCGCCGTTTTGGCCATATCTCCGCTCTCGAGATACGCCGCCGGGAAGCTGCTGCCCGCCGCCGCCGCCAAAAGCTCCGGCGTTATGCGCAGCATCGCGCCGACATCACAATGAAAATCCGCAATCTGGTTCATGAGAAAGGCCTCCTTTCTTGCGTTTTCATGCGAATATCGTTTCCCAAGAACTGCAGGACCTGATACGTCCCCAGAATGCGGGATGCGATCTGGGCAGAGTAGCGGGTCCGGAGCTCCTCCGGTGACAAATTGGTCGAGAGGATGACAGGCTTGTGGGCCATCATCCGGTCGTTGATGACAGAATACAGGGCCGAGACGGTGAATTGCGTCACCATTTCCGTCCCCAGATCGTCGATGATCAGCAGGTCGCAGGCGGTGTATTTCCCGGTGCGGCCGCGGTTTTCCTCAGTATTCTCGCCGAATTTTGCCGCTTCATAGTCCGCCAGCAGGTGAATTGCCGTGTCATAGACGACGGAATAGCCGCCGTCGGCCACGGCCCGGGCGATGCAGCCGGAGAGGAAGGTCTTTCCCAGCCCCGTCCCGCCGGTGAACAGCAGGGAGGATGCGTTGGGCGTAAACTCCCGGGCATACCGCTGGCATTTTTGCAGCACCAGACGCATTGTTTGCCGGGGGCTGATGCCGTAGTTGGGGTCCGGCGTGTCGGGGTAATAGTCCAGCCGGAACTGCTCGAACCGCTCCCGGCCGGTACCGAGGAGCGTCGTCAGCTCCTTTTTCTGCTCCTGGCGGCAGAGCTCCCGCAGGCACTCGCACATCTGCGCGCCGACATAGCCGGTGCCGCCGCACTGGGCGCAGACCGGCGTATCCTCCAGCAGGGATTCGTCATAGTCCGCCAGGATCCACTCCCGGCGGCGCTGCAGCTCCAGATTTTTGGCGCGGATATCTGCAATGGCCTGGGCCGGGTCCTCCCCTTTTCGGAAGCTGGCCGCCACGACCTGGGCCATCGTCGCCCGCAGCTGCCGGTCGATTTGTGCAAGCTCGGGGAATTTTTCATAAGCTGCCTCCAGCCGGGCCGCTGTCTCGGCCTCGTGGGCAGCCTTGGCCTGGGCCAGACGCGCCCGGGCCCGCTGGACGACTGCGGGGGAATATGCCATATGCCGTTACCTCCCTTGCCGGGTCACTCCCGGCTCTCTTCCTGGACCAGACGTGCAATGGCCGCCTTGGCCATGGGGCTGACCGCCGGAGCTGCCTGCTCCTGCCGCCCCTTTGGCGCCCGCTCCGCCGCCTCGATCCCGGCGACGGTATGCAGGTTTTTCTGATCCCAATTGAGTAGAATTTTATTCATGTACTGCCACTTGAGGCCCCCGGTATTCAGGCAGGTGCGCTCATAGGCCAGCTGCAGCTCCGGCAGGTCAAAGCCCATGCCCAGCCAGCTGCGGATATAATGCTCCTCCGCCGCCGTGAGCCGCCGCCCGGAAAGCTGCAGCATCTGCCGCACCCGGCCGATCTGGCTTTGAAGCTGCAGCTGATTCTGGACGAAAGCCGCCGCCTGCTCCATGGTGTCGATCCCGTCATCGGCCCAGCGGTAGGCCTCCTTCTCCATCGTCCGGAAGGAGGGGGCGCGTAGATTGCCCCGGGCCCGGTTGCGCTCGACGCAAAAATGCACCAGGATCGCTACCACCTCCATGGGCAGGTCTAAATAATCCAGCATTCCCAAGAGGATCTTCAGATCCTCGTTGGACAGCAGCCGCCCCAGCTCCCGCTGAATTTCGCCCACCAGCTGGGAAAAGCGCTTATCCCGCTCCATATGGCGGGAGACGTCCTCCTCCGTATAGACGGGGCTGTGATCCTGCGGCAGGCGGCGATCCGGCTTCTGCAGCAGCCCCAGCTGCCGCAGGCTGGCAGCCGCCTGCTCCAATTTTGCCGCGGGCAGCTGCAGGGCGCTGCCCGCCTGGGACAGCGTGCCGCCGGACCGCAAGTATAAATACAGCAGCGCCGCATCGCCCGCACCGGCGCTGATCAGCTTCCGGACATCGAGCAGCGGTATTTGCAAAAGCTCCTCCATAGACGCATTCCTTCCTGGTTTTATGCCGCTTTACTGCAGCAGCCCCTCCTGGGGCGAAGTCTCGCGCTGCACGGTGGTCGAGAAATAATAATCCAGGATCTCCTTGGCGACCTTGCCCAGGTTGCCGCCCTGGGCACCTTTTTCCACATAGACGGAAATGGCGATCTCCGGATCGTCCGCCGGGGCAAACAGGACAAACGAAGCGTTATCCGAGCCCTCTGCGCCGTGCTGCGCCGTGCCGGTCTTACAGCAGACGGCAACATCGTAATCTTCAAAAATATTCTTCGCCGTGCCCTCCGTCGCGCACAGGCGCATCCCGGTGAAGACACAGTCAATGGCCTCCTGGGACATATCCAGCGTCGAAGCGACCTGCGGCGTTTTCTCCTCCAGCAGGGTCTGATAGTCGCCGGAGATGATCTTTTTCAGGAAATGCGCCTCATAGCGCGTGCCCTTATTGGCCAGCGCCGTGGTATAGACGCACATCTGCAGCGGCGTGAATTTATTTTCCGACTGGCCGATGGACGCCATCAGCGTATCGGCGCCGTACCAGCCGGACTGATCCGGATCGTCGGCATACAGCTTTTTCTTTGTCTCCGGGTTGGCGCGGTAGCCATCGGCGTTGGCGATCTCCACACCGGTATCCTCGCCCAGGCCCAGCTGCTTTGCCGTTTTGTCGATGGCGTCGATCCCCGTCCGGCGGCCGACTTCGTAGAAGTAATAGTTGCAGGAAACAGAGATCGCCTGCATCATATCGACAACGCCGTGGGTGACACCGGAGGCCGTGTAGATATAACAGGCGGGCTGGTAGTCATCATAATACCGGTAGATGCCCTGGTCCTCGATCTGCAGATACCGGCTGGCCGTGCCGCTGTCGATGGTGGCAATGGCGGTGACCATTTTATAGATCGAGCCGGGGGGATAGATCGCACTCAGGGCGCGGTTGTACAGCGGCGCCGTCTCATCCGCATTGAGCTTGTTGAAATCCTCGGTGTAGGTCGCAAGATTGAACGTCGGATAGCTGGCGCTGGCCAGGACCTCGCCGGTCTTAACAGACATGACGACGGCAGCGCCACCCTCGGCGTCCTTGCCCTCGCCGTCCTTGCCGACGCCGTTCTCCCGCAGATCCAAAATGCAGCTCTCCAGCGCCTTTTCTGCCACCGCCTGCAGGTCGATATCAATGGTGAGCTCCACGTTATTGCCCGCCTTGGGCTCCACCGCGTAATGCTCATCGACGACCTCGCCGTTGGAGGTCACCGTCGTCAGCCGGATGCCGTCGGTGCCATGGAGATAGGACTCGAAGGATTTTTCCAGCCCATCCTTGCCTACGTAGGCGTTCATGGAGTAGTCCTGCTCCTTGTACTTTTTGTATTCGTCGCTGTCCATCAGGCCGACCCGGCCGAGAATGTGGGCGGCATAGGGGGTGTTGTACTCCCGGACCGTCGTCGTCTCCACGCTCATGCCGGGAATATCCAGCTCCATCAGCGCCGCAAGGTCCGTCGAATTCACATCGGCGACAAGGACGTACGGGTCCAGCGACGCGCAGCTGCGCAGCTTGAGCTCATACCGCAGGCCCAGGACCTTCCGTGCCTCCGCCTCGTCCCAATCGTTGGGGATCTTGTAAACGGATTTCATCAGCTTAATGATCTGCTGGGCAGAAATATCCGCATCCCAAGTATAGGCGTTCAAATACGCACGGAAATAGCCCTGCCACGCCTCGGGCAATTCCTCTAGCGTGTAGGCATAGGGCTTCTCCGCCGTGATGGGCAGATGGTCCGCGTAGTCGATGCCCAGCTTGTCGCACAGGCGCACCAGCCGCAGCAGGTCCTCATTGGGGCTCTCAGAATTAAAGAGCACATAGTCGTTGATGATGACATTGTAGCTGGCCCGGTTCGAGACTAGGATATTGCCGTTGCGGTCCAGGATCTGGCCGCGGGCGGCGGAGACATTGGTCTGGTAGGTATAGGTCGAGATCGAGCTGTCACCGTCCGTGGCGTTGACCACCTGGACAATATACAGCCGGAAGGCAAAAAAGCCCAAGAGCGCCGCCAGCAATACAAAAAAGACGGCGACCCGTTTTTGCATGATTCGTTCCATAATCAGTCCCCAATTTTCGCGATCTGACGCGACAGGTAATAAAACACCGGGCACCCCACCAGCGACAGCAGCGCACCGGGCAGCAGCACCAGCAGATATTGCATCGGCTCCACCGACCCCAGCAGCAGCCGCAGCAGGAAAATGCAGGTCTCATTGACGAGCCACGCCCCCAGGCAGCACAGCGCTGTGGAGGGCAGCGTGTGATAAAACAGCGCACGGCACAGCCATGCGCAGAATACTGCGGAAAAGGTCAGCACCGCGATACTGAGATAACCAAAGTCCGCGCCCGCCAACGCCAAAACCGTACTGGCGCACAGGGCAAAAACGCCACCGCGCTCCTGCCCCTCCTGCAGTGCAATACAGATGATGCATGCCGGCAGCAGGTTCAGCTTTACTCCGAAGATCGACAAGCGGCTGAGGATCGTGCCCTGCAGCGCCATGGCCAGCAGAAGCATCGCCCCATAGACCGCCCAGCGGAGAAAGAAGATCCACTGCTTCCGGGTGATATGCAGCTTATTCATGCCTTCTCCTTTCCGCCGCGGTGCAAACCGCGTTTATTCATTGACATATTCCGTGATGACAAAGACTTGCTCGAGAGAATCCAACTCTGCAGCCGGGTTGATGATCGCGTATTTGGCGACCCCGGTGCCATCCAGCCCAGCATCGACAACATAGCCCAGGATCAGGCCCCGGGGGTAGAGGGTCGAGCCGGTAGTCACCACCTGGTCGTTGTTGCGGATGACGGCGTCTGTCGCCAGGTAATCCATCCGGAGGCGGTCGGAGCCGTCGCGCTGGTACGCGCCCTGGACAATGCCGTTATAGCCGGAGGACGAAAGCGTCGCGGAGACCTGCAGAGAGGAATCCAGGATCGTCGTCACCGTGGCCCAGTTTGTTCCGACCTCTGTCACCAAGCCGACGACCTGGCCCTGCTCCGTCGTGACGCACATATTCTCGGCAATGCCGGAATTTTTCCCCTTGCCGATGGTGAACGTGTTTTTCCAGTTGCTGGAATCCCAGCTGATGATATAGGCGGAGACGAGCTGATAGTCCTCGTGCTCCTGGGTCAGGCCCAGCAGCTGACGCATTTTCTCATTCTCCCGCTGCAGCGCATCGGCGGTGCGGACCTCGTCTTCCATCGAGGCAATGCGCTCTTTCAGGTACTCGTTTTCCGCCTGCAGCGATTCATAGCGGAAGACATAGTTATAAAAGCGCTCCGCCGTGCGGGTCACAGCAGAAACCGTGGCATTGATCGGCGTCATCAGCGACTGCACAAAATTCTTCCCGGAGGAGACCCCAGCTGCGACCGCGCTGCCGACCGCGACCAGAACCGCCAGGATCACTGCCGCCAAGAAAATGCGCTTTGTTTTGGATGTGAACAGCTTATTCAATCGCCTCACCTCGCACAACGCCGTCCGCCACGCCCAGGACGCAGACGCCAAAGCTGCGCAGCACCTGGGTCAGACGGCATACCGGCAGCCCCATAACATTGTAATAATCGCCGCAGATGGCGCTGACAAACAGTGCCGCCTGGCCCTGGATGCCATACGCGCCGGCTTTATCCATCGGCTCACCCGTCGCAACATAGGCACGAATCTCCGGGGCGGACAGGGGGCGGAAGTGGATCTGTGTCTTTTCCGTGAATGTCTCAACCCGCTCGCCGCACAGGACGCTGACACCCGTCATCACGGTGTGATCCCGGCCGGAGAGCCTGCGCAGCATTGCCTCCGCCTCCGCTTCATCCCGGGGCTTGCCCAGGCGCTGGCCGTCGATGCAGACCAGAGTATCGGCAGCGATGATACAGGCGCCCTGGGGCGCCCGGGCCAGAACGGCCTCCGCCTTTAATCGGCTGACCCGGCCGATCTCTTCTTCGACCGGCTTTGCCGGGTCCATCCATTCGTCCGCCGCGGCGGACATCACTTGAAATTGCAGCCCCATCAGCTCCAGCAGCTGCCGCCGCCGGGGGGATTGCGATGCTAAAATCAGTTCCATGACTTCTCCTATTGCTTCCGGCGCTGGCGCCGTTATTCCACGCCGCGGTAATACAGGCCGCGGGTGCCGCTGCCGGGGTCAAATACCCCGCCGGTCCGCCAGGCCTCCATGATCCGGCTGACCTCCGCCGGGCCCTCTGTCGTAAACTGGACGCGCAGCGCCCAAAGGCCGTGGTCCCGCAGAGACTGGCGCTTATCCAGCAGATAGAGCTTCTTCCCGTTCAGAATCACGTTCCGGCAGGTGCCCGGGTCCCGCAGGATAGGGAATTCCTCCCCGGTGCGGTCGACCAGCTTTGTCTGCTGGGCCTGACAGATGCAGGCGCCGGTGCGGTTTTTCATAATGCAGTTTTCCGTCAGCATCAGCGGGAGGCGACCGTAGACGATCATCTCCAGCGGGACGGCCTTGGAAAGATCCCGGATCTGGGGCAGCGTCATCTCAAAGCTGGCGCAGGCCGAGACCAGGTCCTCCCGCCGCAGCCAGTTCATGCTGCGGGAATTGAAGATATTGAGCCCAAAATCCCCCCGAACCCGGAACCCCCGGGAGCGCGCCAGAGAAAACTGGCCCAAATTGCCGCTGAGCACATGCCGGACTCCCAGGTCATAGACCGTGTCCAACTGGCGGCGGACCTGGCTCATCTCCCGGTCCCAGATCACCCGGGGCAGGATCACGGCAAGCTCTGTCTCGTCATAGACCTGCCGGGCAATGGCAGGGTGCGCCGCAAGCTCCGCCAGGGGGACATAGAGGACGGCTGGCTTTGTCCGCAGCAGCGCGGCCGTCAGCTGATTGGCCCGCTGGACACTGACCGTCAAAACCGGCGGCGTGGTACTGCCGGGATAGAGAAACGGCTTGGTGTAGCGCCCCAGATGCGCCGGCTCCCGGCGGCCCCGCAGCGCAGTCAGCCGGTCGAGCACGTCCCGCCGCATGGCGTTGACCGCCGCCGCCGAGAGGGAAAGCCCCGGGTCGACGACGCCCTTGACTTCCGTACATAGGTACGGGGTCCCGCCGGTCTTTGCCAGGCGGGCGGCCAGATCCTCCAAGCGCAGCGGCTTGCGCACCGCCTCCTGAGGCGGCGGACCGACTGTCTTGCAGATGTGACCGTCCTCGTCCTGCACCGCCAGCATACTGCCCTGCCGCCGGGTCACCAGCGCGTAAAAGCGGACCGGCACCCGGGCGGCCTCGCAGTTTTCATACGTTGCCCGGGCCGCGGCAAAAAACGCGCCCTCCCGGGCGGGCACACCCCGGATCCCCAGCATCTCCCGGCCTGGCCCGTCGGTATAATACCGCTGGGTAAAGCCCTGACGGGAAAACGCCCGCTGCAGATCAGAAAGATGCTGCCGGTCCACCGGCGCGCCGTCCAGCACGGCCCGGTAGATCCGCGTCGCCGTAGCGACATATTCCGGCCGCTTCATGCGGCCCTCGATCTTGATGGACGAGACCCCCATCTGCTCCAGCTCCCGCAGATAGGAAAGCAGGCAATTGTCCTTCAGCGACAGGGGGTATTTGTCCTCCTGCCGGCTGTAGCCGTAGGGCAGGCGGCAAGGCTGGGCGCACTGGCCCCGGTTGCCGCTGCGCCGCCCAATAACGGCGGACATATAACACTGGCCCGAATAGCACATGCACAGGGCACCGTGGACGAAGACTTCGATCTCCACCGGGCTGTTGCGGCAGATATACGCGATGGCCGCCCGGTCCAGCTCTCTGGCCAGGACGACCCGGGAGACGCCCATTTTCGCCGCCTGCTGCACCCCGTCGAGATTGTGGATCGACATCTGGGTGGAGGCATGCAGCGCGATCTGCGGCGCCATCTGGCGGCACAGCTGCACCATGCCAAGGTCCTGGACGATAAACGCGTCCACATCGCAGGCCGCCGCCGTGCGGATCAGCTCGGCAGCCTGGGGCATTTCCCGATCGCTGAGCAGCGTGTTGAGCGTCAGGTGAACCTTCACGCCGCGAATGTGACAATACTTTACCGCCTCGCGCAGTTCATCCGGAGAGAAATTCCGGGCGCCCTGCCGCGCATTGCAGCTGGCAAGGCCAAGATAGACCGCATCGGCGCCGTTTTGGACCGCTGCCCGCAGCGCATCCATAGAGCCGGCGGGGGATAACAGCTCAAGCATAAAAAACCTCTATCATCTATCAAAAACGCAAAAGGGAAAACCGTACAAAAACGCGCCGGAATCTCCCTGTAAACTCCGAAAAATAGTATAACACAAAACCATCTGGCACGAAAGAGAAAATCAAAAAATACCGCCGCCGCTTTTCGGCGTTTTCACAATTTCCCCACCCTTTGCCCACCAGATGTGGGGCAAACACAATTTGTGGGCATTTGGTAGACATAATTCTTCAATATATGCCTTTTCCAAAAAAATCCACAGCAAGTTGCGCACATATTGCACAGGTTTTTCCACAATTTTGCCCAGGCAAAACGCGGTTTTTCTTGCAAAAATCTATTTTTCCCCCGGGAAGGGCCGAAAAAATTTGTACTTTTTCACATAGGAAGATTATGTTCACTTTCCGCTTTCCCCTTGCGCCGCGGGCAAAGACCGGGTATGATAAGAAAAAAGCTTGCATTTCCCGCAGGCGGGAGGTTATCTGATGATCTATTACACCGCAGACCTGCACCTTGGCTATGCGCCGATGCTGGCCCACCGCCCCTTTGAAAGCGTCCAGGCGATGGACGAGACGCTCATCCGCAACTGGAACGAGACCGTTGGCCCGGACGATACGGTCTATATCGTCGGCGACTTTTCCTATAACGGCGGCGTCGTCCCGGCCCAGTACTTCCGCCGCCTCCAGGGACGCAAGCATCTGATCCGCGGCAACCATGACACCGGCCTGGAGAACGCCCAGGCGCTGTTCGAGTACTGCGAATCCGTCGTAGATTACTGGGAGCTGGACGACGGCGAGGAGCATATCATCCTCTGCCATTACCCGATGATCTATGAAAAGCGGGGCTATATGATCCACGGCCATCTCCACGCCCACCGGGGGCGGGCCTATACCATGCTGCAGCAGCTGCCAAAGGTGCTCAACTGCGGCGTGGACGTCAATTTCCTCCGCCCGGTGACGCTGGCGCAGCTGGTGGAGAACAACGCGCTGTTTTACGGCCCGGACTCTCTGCGCCACTTTCCGGAATACACCAGTAAGTCCGTCTGCCGGGACGGCCTGCTGCCCCGGCGGCCGGATTTCCGCCCGCTGCCCCAGCGGGGGAGCGCCGCAGGGCGCCCCGGGGATTTTGTTTTATGATACGACAAATTTGTTAAAAAACTATGTCCTTTCGTTAAGGGACCGTTTAGAAACGCCTTCTTGCGTTGCATCCGCCGCCCGGTGATGCTATAGATTGTAGCAGAGGAAAACACCGGAAGGAGGAGCCACTATGATTACTGCTGTTATGGTCACCGTTGGCTATAAGGTCGTCTCTGCCGTGGAATGGCTGATGGACCGCCTGCTGCATCTGAAGTAAGTAAAAATCCCCCCCTACATCCCGCCCGCCGCGCAGCACCTGCGCCGGTGGGCAGTTTTTATTCCCGTATAAACGCCCCAGCAGCGGATACGCTAGGAAAAGGGCCGCCAAATGTTGACAAAGCGGCTTCGCGCGTGATACGATAATTGAAAATGCGTGCACACGCCGCGTTTCGATGCGATTACCGGCCCAGGCCCATCCGCCTGCGGTACGTTTTGAGAAAGGGGGATTTTTCTTATGTGCCATCATCACGAGGAGAGAGAAAAATTCTATATCACCACACCGATCTATTACCCGTCCGCCAAGCTGCACATCGGGCATACCTACTGCACCGTCGCAACAGACGCCATGGCCCGTTACAAGCGGTTCCGGGGCTGCGATGTCATGTTCCTGACCGGAACGGACGAGCACGGCATGAAGATCGAAGAAAAGGCCAAGCAGGCCGGCATCACGCCCCAGCAGTTTGTAGATAATATCGTCATCGGTGAAGGCGGTGTCAAGGACCTGTGGAAGCTGATGAACATCTCCTATGACCGCTTCATCCGCACAACAGATGACTATCATGTCGAAGCGATTCAGAAGATCTTCAAAAAGATGTACGACAATGGCGATATCTACAAGGGGGCCTACAAGGGCAAGTACTGCACGCCCTGCGAATCGTTCTGGACCGAGTCCCAGCTGGTGGATGGCAAGTGCCCGGACTGCGGCGGCGAGGTCCACGAGGCCCAGGAGGAGGCCTACTTCTTCCGCCTCTCTAAGTACGCCGACCGGGTGCAGGACCTGCTGGAAAACACAGATTTTCTGGAGCCCCGTAGCCGCGTCAACGAAATGATCAACAACTTCATCAAGCCCGGCCTGGAGGACCTCTGTGTCTCGCGGACCTCCTTCACCTGGGGCATCCCCGTGGATTTTGACCCGGGGCATGTCGTCTACGTCTGGGTCGATGCGCTGTTTAATTATACGACAGCCCTGGGCTACTGCAACGACCGCTATCACGATTACGAGAAATACTGGCCGGCAGACGTGCATTTTGTCGGCAAGGAGATCGTGCGCTTCCACACGATCATCTGGCCCGCGATGCTCATGAGCGTCGGCGAGCCGCTGCCGAAGAAGGTCTTCGGTCACGGCTGGCTACTGCTGGACGGCGGCAAGATGTCGAAATCCAAGGGCAATGTCGTCGATCCCTATCTGCTGGCCCAGCGCTACGGCGTCGATGCGCTGCGCTTCTTCCTGCTGCGCTCCTTCCCCTTCGGCAGCGACGGCAACTTCTCCAACGAGCTGCTGATCAATACCATCAACACGGACCTGGCCAATGATCTGGGCAACCTCGTCTCCCGGACCGTCGCCATGGTGCAGAAGTACTTCGGCGGCACCCTGCCCGCGGAGCAGGAGGAGGACGCGGCGATGGATGATGAGCTCATCACCATGGCCTGCGCCCTGGTCCGCAAATATGAGGACGAGATGGAGCATTTCGCCTTCCAGAACGCGCTGGCGGAGATCTTCAAGGTCATCTCCCGGGCCAACAAGTATATCGACGAGAATACCCCCTGGATCCTGGCCAAGGACGAGGCAAAGCGCCCCCGCCTGGCCCGGGTCATGTACAACCTGTTGGAGACAGTCCGCATCTGCGCCGGGCTGCTGTGCCCGTTCATCCCGGAGACCTCCGAGGAGATTATGCGCCGCATCGGCGCGGACCGGTATGACTGGGTCTCCATGGCCTTCTTCGGGACGCTGCCGCGGAACGCCACCGTGCAGGGCGGCGACCCGCTATTCCCGCGGATCGACATGGCAAAGGAACTGGCGGCGCTGGAGGAGATCCAGGAGGCGGCCCGCCGCGCCGCCCAGCCCGCGCTGGAGCTGGAGCCGCAGGCAGAGCCGGTGGCGTTTGACGACTTCTGCAAGTCCGACCTGCGGGCCGTCAAGGTCAAGGCCTGCGAGCGGGTCAAGAAGTCCGACAAGCTGCTCAAATTCACCCTGGACGACGGCACCGGCACGGACCGGCAGATCCTCTCCGGCATCGCCAAATGGTATGCGCCGGAGGACCTGGTCGGCAAGACGCTGCTGGCGATCATCAACCTGCCGCCCCGGAAGATCATGAGCCGGGAGAGCAACGGGATGCTGCTGTCCGCCGTGCACAAGGCCCACGGGGAGGAGCAGCTGCAGCTTGTCATGCTGGACGACGCGATCCCCGCCGGGGCAAAGCTGTGCTGATGCAGCTTGCCTGACCGGCTGGCCGCGTCCGCCCCGGGCTGCTTCCGCCGGTAAAAAATTCATTGTTTGTAAGCGCGCCGGGGCGAGAGCTCCGGCGCGCTTGTTTCCGCCGCACAGCGGCGCAGGATCGAAAGGAGGCGTTTTTATGCATCACAAAAGACGAATGGCGCGGCTTCTGCTCTGCGTGCTGGCGCTGGCCCTGGCGCTGAGCGCCTGTGGCAAGAAAGGCGGCGCGTTCCAGGGGACCGTCACGCAGATCACCGGCACCCAGGTGACCGTGACGCCGGACCCGGGCGCGGCAATCTTAAAGCAAGCCGATTCTGTCACCTTCGACGCATCCGGTCTGGAGGACCTGCAGGCCAAGGCGGGCGACAGTGTCTATGTCACCTATGACAGCTACAAAAAATCCAAAGCCGAAGGCGTCGTTCTGACAGCAACCAGCTGGCAGATGATGATCCGCGCCCCGGAGACGGACCCGGATACCGTCCGCCTCTACGCCGGGCAGCAGCAGGCCGTTGTCGAAGGAGACGACGGCGCCTTCCTGCGCAAGGCGCTGGCGAGCGCAAGCTTTAAAGCAGACGACCAGTCTGCAGAGCCAGCCTGGCGCCTGCGGGCTGACGGCACAGAATACGGCATCACGCTGACCCTGGAGGAGAATATCTGGCACTGCCGCCTGACGCAGGGCGACCAGGCCGCCACCCTCACCGGTGGGGATGCGCTGCGCATCGCGGCGATCTGCGCGGCAAACGGGATCAGCCCGGACGCTTGGGTCGACGTCACAGCCGCCTCTGGAGAAAAGACCGCCACCACGGCGCTGAACCTCCGCAGCCGCCCGGGGACGGACGGCGATATCGTCGCGGCGATCTCTGCCGGGACAGCCGTGACCGTCACGGGGCAGACCTCTACCGGCTGGTACCAGGTCCTTTACGAGGAGCAGACGCTTTACGCCAGCGCGGAATACCTGAAATAGGGAAAAAAGTTTTCCCTGTAAAGGTTTTTCCCTTGACATCTCAAGAAAAATCGTTTATGATAGCAGATAGTTTCCCGCCGTGCCGATGCGCAGCGGAAGGAGGGGGCCAGAATGGTCGAAGAGACATTTGAATTGACGCTTCTATTCGACTATTATGGGGACCTTTTAACGCAAAAGCAGCGAGCCTGCTTCGACCTGCACTACAACCAGGATCTCTCCCTGGGCGAGATCGCCCAGGAGGTCGGCATCTCCCGCCAGGGCGTGCACGACACGCTGACCCGGGCAGAGGCAGCGCTGCGCCATATGGAAGCGAAAACGGGCTGTGTCGCCCGGGAGCGGGCCATGGACGAGGCGCTTTCCGTTATCCGGTCCGCCGCACAGCAGCTTTCCCGCGATCCGTCGCCAGGGGTGCAGGCGCTGGCCGAGGATATCCTCGCCGCGGCAAGCCCGTTCTGATCCCATTTTGCAGTATCACCCAAACGCTTGCAGAGCCTTTTATGCGCTTCTGATAGAAGGAGTTAAAACATGGCATTTGAAGGTTTAACAGAAAAGCTCTCGGCAGCCTTTAAAAAGCTCCGGGGCAAGGGCCGCCTGACAGAAGCCGATGTGAAGGAAGCCATGCGGGAAATTCGCCTGGCCCTTCTGGAAGCGGACGTCAGCTATAAAGTCGTCAAGGACTTTGTCAAAAAGACGACGGAGCGTTGCGTCGGCAGCGACGTTCTGGAGAGTTTGACCCCGGCGCAGATGATCGTCAAGATCGTTAACGAAGAGCTGACGAACCTGATGGGCAGCGAGAATCAGAAGCTGACCATCGCCTCCAAGCCGCCGACCGTCGTCATGCTGGTCGGCCTGCAGGGCGCCGGTAAAACGACAAACGGCGCAAAGCTCGCCGGGCTCATGAAAAAGCAGGGCAAGCGTCCGCTGCTCGTCGCCTGCGATATCTACCGGCCCGCTGCCATCCAGCAGCTGCAGGTCGTCGGCGAAAAGCTGGGCCTGCCGGTTTTCCAGATGGGGCAGACGAATCCCATTGAGATCGCCAAGGCCGCCGTCGCCCACGCGGCGAAGCACGGCAACGACATGGTCTTCCTCGATACCGCCGGCCGTCTGCATATCGACGAGGCGCTGATGGAAGAGCTCTCCGGCATCAAAGAAGCGGTACAGCCCACGGAGATTCTCCTGGTGCTCGACGCCATGACGGGGCAGGACGCGGTCAACGCCGCCCAGGCCTTTGATGCGCAGCTGGACATCACTGGCGTGATGCTCAGCAAGCTCGATGGCGACGCCCGCGGCGGTGCCGCCTTGAGTGTCAAAGCCGTCACCGGCAAGCCCATTAAATTTATCGGCACCGGCGAAAAGCTGGACCAGATCGAGCCCTTCCACCCCGGCCGCATGGCCTCCCGGATCCTGGGCATGGGCGATGTGCTGACCCTGATCGAAAAGGCGGAAGCCGCCTTCGACCAGAAAAAAGCTGAGGAGCTGGAGCAGAAGCTCCGCTCCAACAAATTCACCCTGGCCGATTATTACGACCAGCTGGTGCAGCTCAAGGGCATGGGCTCTGTGCAGGATCTGCTGGGCATGATGCCCGGCATGGGGAACCTGAAAAACGTCCAGGTGGACGAAGGCGCCCTGGGCCGAACGGAGGCAATCATCCAATCCATGACGCCCTACGAGCGGGAGAATCCCAATTGCCTCAACCACAGCCGCAAGCGCCGCATCGCCGCGGGCTCCGGCGTCAAGGTCGAGGAAGTCAACAAAATGCTCAAATCCTTTGAGATGATGCAGACGCTGATGCGCCAGATGAACGGCAGCGGCAAGCGCAAAAAGAAGAACCGCGGCTTCGGCAGTCTGCCGAACCTGCCCGGCATGGGCGGCATGGGCCTGCCCAAATTTTAATCTGTTTACGCCATGGCCTGACCGGCCATGCACGATAAAGAAGACAAGAAGTTTTTTGGAGGTATTTACCAATGGTCAAGATCAGACTGAGAAGAATGGGCGCGAAGAAGGCTCCCTACTACCGTATCGTTGTTGCAGATTCCCGCAGCCCGCGTGACGGCCGCTGCATCGAAGAGATCGGCGCATACGATCCCCTGACGAACCCCGCCACCATCAAGGTCGACGTGGAAAAGGCCCAGGCTTGGATCAAGAATGGCGCCCAGCCCACCGATACGGTCAGAGCTCTGCTGAAAAAAGCCGGCGCCCTGTAATTGGCGAGGGATTCGCAATGAAGGAACTCTTGCTTTACGTGGCAAAGAATCTGGTCGATCACCCGGACGCGGTGACGGTGACGGAAGTCCCCGGTGATGTGACAGTCCTGGAGCTGCGCGTCGCCCCGGAGGACATGGGAAAGGTGATCGGCCGCCAGGGCCGCATTGCCAAGGAGATCCGCACGATCGTCAAGTCCGTTGCCCAGCGTTCCGGGCAGAAGGTCTCTGTGGAAATCGTCGACTGATCTTTGCCCGCCGCCGCGCGGCAGGCGAACCGATAAGCGTTGAAGCGACCGCATCGCGGCCAGGCGTTTGATCCGCCTGGCCGCGATGCTTTTGCGCCGGGCAAAGCGGCATTCGTGCTTGTTTTTTTCTCTATTTCACGCTACAATGGATGCACAGACAGCAGGGAGGTATTGCAATGGAACAATTTCTGGAAGCGGGGCAGATCGTCGCCACCCACGGTGTCCGGGGGGAGCTGAAGGTCCTGCCCTGGGCGGATGGCCCGGAGTTTTTGCTGGAATTTGACCATATCTATCTTGACGGCGCCTGCTACGACATCGAACAAAGCCGCGTCCACAAGACCTGTACGCTCTTGAAGCTGGCCGGGATCGACAGCCCCGAGGAGGCCGCGCCGCTGATGCGCCGCGTCGTCCGGGTCGACCGGACGGAGGTCGAATTGGAAGAAGGCGTGCACTTTATTGCCGACCTCATCGGCCTGCGGGTCCTGAACGACGGCGAGGAGATCGGCATTTTGAAAGAGGTACTGAGCCTGCCGGGCAACGATGTCTATGTCGTCCGGGGGCAGCAGGAGCATATGATCCCGGTCGTCCGGGAATTTGTCGAGGAGCCGGATTTTGCCGCGGGGACGGTGACGGTCCACCTCATCGAGGGGATGTGAGCCATGCGGATCGACATTATGACCCTCTTTCCCGATACCGTCGGCGATATGATGAACGAGTCCATCCTGGGCCGGGCGCAGGAGCGGGATATCATCCGCATCGAGGCGCACCAGATCCGGGATTATACCGCAAACCGGCAAAACCAGGTCGACGATTACCCCTACGGCGGTGGGCACGGCGCGATCCTGCAGGCCGACCCCCTCTACCGCTGCTGGGAGGCCATCTGTGACGAAGTCGCCGCCCCGGTGCATACGATCTTTCTCTCCCCCTGCGGCACGACATTCTGCCAGGAAAAAGCCCGGCAGCTGCTGCGGGATTATGAGAATATCATCCTGGTCTGCGGCCATTACGAGGGCATCGACCAGCGATTTATCGACGAATGCGTGGATGAGGAGATCTCCATCGGCGATTTCGTCCTGACCGGCGGCGAGCTGCCCGCAATGGTCGTGGCCGACTGCATCTGCCGGATGGTCCCCGGCGTCCTGTCTGACGCGGCCTGCTTTGAGGATGAGAGCCACTGGAACGGGCTGCTGGAATATCCCCAGTACTCCCGCCCGGCCCAATGGCACGGGCTCGAGGTCCCAGAGATCCTGCGCTCCGGCAATCACGGCGCAGTGGACCGCTGGCGGCGCAAGCAATCCATTTTGCGGACGCTGCACCGGCGGCCAGATCTCTTTGCCCGGCTGACGCTCCCCCACAAGACCCGGGCGGAGAAAAAGTTTATCGCAGAATTGGAGGCGGAGGACGATGCATTCAAACATCGAAACGCTAAAAAGCTGGATCGACGAGAGCCATAAGATCGTCTTTTTCGGCGGCGCAGGCGTCAGCACGGAATCCGGCATTCCGGATTTTCGCAGTGTGGATGGGCTGTATCACCAAAAATTCGACTACCCGCCGGAGACGATCATCTCCCACAGCTTTTATTTGAAGAACCCGGCCTACTTCTTCCGGTTCTACCGGGAAAAGATGCTGCCCCTGGGATTTGAACCGAATGTCACACACCGGCGGCTGGCGCAGCTGGAGCAGGAGGGCAAGCTGCTGGCCGTCGTCACGCAGAACATCGACGGGCTGCATCAAAAAGCCGGGAGCAGGCGCGTTTACGAGCTCCACGGCAGCGTCCTGCGGAATTATTGCACCCGCTGCCATAAATTCTTCCCGGCTGCGTTTGTCAAAAACGCGCCCGGCATCCCCCGCTGCCCCTGCGGCGGGATCGTCAAGCCGGACGTCGTGCTCTATGAGGAAAGCCTGGACGAAGACTGCATCACAAAGGCGGTGCAGGCCATCCAGGCGGCAGACCTTTTGATCGTCGGCGGCACCTCTTTGACGGTCTATCCGGCCGCCGGGCTCATCCGGTATTACACTGGCCAGCGCCTGGTGCTCATCAACCGCGATGAAACGACTTACGACGACTACGCCAACCTCGTCCTGCACGAAAGCCTGGGCGACGTCTTTTCTCAGGTATAAAAAAATCGGTCATGCGTTTCAAAACGCATGACCGATTTTTTAGTTCACGATCTGGAAGCCCGCTTCTGTCAGCTTGGCGCGGATCTGCGCAATCTGTTCAAAGTCCCGCGTCTCCATGCTAACACGCAGGAAGCAGCTGGAAATTGCCATGTTGGGGTCCGATCTTTCGTGGCGGACGCCGACGACATTGGCACCGCAGGCCGCGATAATCTCGCTGACGCCCACCAGCTGGCCCGGCTTATCCTCCAATGCAATCAACAGGTTGGCGTTGCGCCCAGAGGTGACCAGGCCGCGGGTGATAACCCGGGAGAGGATATTGACGTCGATATTGCCGCCGGAGACAAGGCACACGGCCTTCTTCCCCGCAATCGGCAGCTTGCCGAACATCGCCGCCGCAACGCTCACCGCACCGGCGCCCTCGGCAATCAACTTCTGCTTTTCAATCATGGCCAGGATCGCCGCGGCAATCTCATCCTCGGATACCGTGACGATGCCGTCTACATACTGCTCGACCATGGAGAATGTCGTATCCCCCGGGTGCTTGACGGCAATGCCGTCGGCAAAGGTCTTGACCGTACCCAAAGTGATTTGATGGCCCTCCCGGTGGCTCTCAAACATGCTGGGGGCATTTTCCGCCTGTACGCCGTAGATTTTGACCGACGGCTGCAACTGCTTGACTGCAAAGGCCACACCAGAGATGAGCCCGCCGCCGCCCACCGGGACGATGATCGCATCCACATCCGGCAGTTGATCTAAAATTTCCAGGCCGATGGTGCCCTGTCCAGCGATGACCTCGTCATCGTCAAAGGGGTGGATGAGGGTCGCGCCGGTCTCCTTTTGCAGGCGCAGCGCCTGCTCATAGGCATCGTCATACGCGCCCTTGGTCAGAACGACCTCCGCGCCCAGGCGCTTTGTCGCCTCCACCTTGCTGATGGGGGCGCTGTCCGGCATACAAACGACGCTGCGGACGCCCTGATGGGTCGCCGCCAGGGCGACGCCCTGGGCGTGGTTCCCAGCACTGCAGGCGATGATGCCGGCGGCCTTCTGCTGCTCCGTCAGCTGGCTGATCTTATAATACGCGCCCCGCAGCTTGAAGCTGCCAGTGACCTGGAGGTTTTCCGTCTTTAAGTAAAGCTCTGCGTCGTGGCTCAGCAGCGGCGCCTGAATGAGGTCTGTTTTCCGCGCCACCTCTTTGAGAATAAAGGCGGCATGATAGATTTTATCAAGTGTTACCATTTTTTAATCCGATTCCTTACCTGCGAGATAGTGAATAAACTGCTGCGCCGTGCGGCCAGAGACGCCGCCGTGGCGAATTTCCCAACGATCGGCCAGCCGCAGCAGCTCTGCCTCCTCCATCGGCTGGGGCAGCTGCCGCGCCGCCAGCGCCTTGACGATCTCATGGTACTGCTGGCGATTGGGGATGCTGAAATTGATGGCCACGCCGAAGCGGGCGGACAGGGAGAGCTTCTCCTCCATGGTGTCCGAATGATGGATATCGCCCCGGGTCTCCATGTCATCCCGGTCCTTCCAGGTCTCCTGCACCAGGTGACGGCGGTTGGAGGTGGCATAGATCAGGATATTGTCCGGGCGGGTCTCCACGCCACCTTCGATGACGGCCTTGAGGAATTTGTACTCCATCTCCGACTCCTCGAAGGAGAGGTCGTCGATGTAGATGATAAAGCGGTAGTGCCGCTGCTTGATTGCCGCGATCACGGCGGACAGGTCGTGGAACTGGTGCTTATAGATCTCGATCATCCGCAGACCGTCGTCATAATACTCGTTGAGCAGCGCTTTGACGCACGAGGATTTCCCCGTCCCGGCGTCGCCATAGAGCAGGACATTATTGGCGGGCTGGCCGCGCAGGAACGCCTCGGTATTGCGCACCAGCTCCTGCTTTTGCAGCTCATAGCCCACAAGGTCTGCAAGCATCGTCTTATCCGTATTGTTGATGGGCAAAAAGGTCACGCTGCCATCGGCGCCGCTACGGATGCGGAAGGCCCGGTTCAGGCCGAACATCCCCACGCCGTAGTCCCGGTAGCAGGCCGCGACGATGCGGAAGAACGCCTCAGTGCTCTCCGCCTGGGCCAGGGCACGGCTCGTTTTCCGCACCAGGGCGCTGACGCTGCGGTAATAGCTCTTTTCCGGCTTGGCAATGGCGCGGTAATGGGTCAGCACCTGGAAGCAATCCAGCCCCAGCGCCGCCTCAAAGGAGGCAAAATCCCAGCAGAAAAGCTGCCGGAACACCGCAAGATCTGCCATGGCAAAATGGGTGATAGACCCATCCGACACGCCGACCCGCTCCGCGGTCAGGGAGAAGGAATTCTCCGTCGTCAGCAGCAAAAAGGTCAGATAATCCTGCCAGAGATTCTTATCAAAGCCATACTGGGTCGCCAGATCCAGCAGGCGCTTGACCTGGTGGTGAACCCGCTGGGCCAGCGCAGCGCGGGACATTGCCCCCTGCTTCCAGTCGCGGTAGACAGACGCCAGCTGGGAGAGGATGCTCTCCTCACCTAGCTCGCTGAATAATACCAGTTTTGCAGTCAGCTCATCCATGGCATCACAGCTCCGCCAGGATTTTTTGCGTCATTTCCGTACAGGACAGCGGGGCTGTGCCGCTGCCTGCGATATCCGCCGTACGCCAGCCCGCCTGCAGGACCCGGTCAACTGCCGCTTCGATGGCATCGGCCTCGGCAGCACAGTTCAGGCTGTAGCGCAGCAGCATGGCCGCGGAGAGGATCGTGGCGATGGGATTCGCCTTATTCTGCCCGGCAATGTCCGGCGCAGAGCCGTGGATTGGCTCGTACATACCACGGGTGCCGTCGCCCAGGGAGGCCGACGGCAGCAGACCGATGGACCCGGTGATCTGCGACGCCTCGTCCGAGAGGATATCGCCGAACATATTCGACGTCACAACGACATCAAACTGGGCCGGATTGCGGACCAGCTGCATCGCAGCGTTATCCACCAGCATATCCGTGCAGGTAACATCGGGATAGTCCGCCGCGATGCGATGGACCGTCTCCCGCCAGAGCCGGGAGGATTCCAGGACATTGGCCTTGTCGATGCTGATGACCTGCTTGCGGCGCTTGCGGGCCGTCTCAAAGGCGACTCTGGCGATCCGCTCGATCTCCATCACGCTGTAGCATTCGGTGTCATAGGCCTCCGGGCCGTACTTGCCGTCGCGGCGGCCCCGCTCACCGAAGTAGATGCCGCCGGTCAGCTCCCGGACCATCATCAGGTCAAAGCCGTTGGCGACGATATCGGGCCGCAGTGGGCAATCGCCTGCCAGGGCAGGGTAGAGCTTTGCCGGGCGTAGATTTGTATAAAGGCCCAGAGCTGCCCGCAGGCCGAGCAGCGCCTTTTCCGGGCGCAGGGCCGCAGGATTTTTATCCCACTTGGGGCCGCCGACGGCGCCCAGCAGGACGCTGTCCGACGCCAGGCAGCCGTCGACCGTCTCCTGGGGCAGGGGCTGCCCGCAGGCGTCGATGGCGCAGCCACCAGCAAGATAGCGGGGGAACGCAAATTCGTGGCCGAATTTCTGGCCGATGGCCTCCAAAACGCGTACAGCGCTGTCCACGATCTCGGGACCGATGCCGTCGCCGCGGATGAGTGCGATCGTATATTTCATACCGATTCCCCCTGTTCTGCCTGGCGGGCCTTGAGATACTTCAGCAGGCCGCCGCAGCGAATGATCTCTTCAATAAACGGCGGGAAGCCGTTGGCCTGGAAGACCTGGCCGGTGGTCTCATCGGTGATCACGCCGGTGGCAAACTCCACGCTGACGGTATCGCCCGCCTGGATCGCCTCGGCTGCCGCCGGGCACTCCAGAATGGGGAAGCCGATGTTGATGGCATTGCGGTAGAAGATCCGCGCAAAGCTGGCAGCAATGACGCAAGCCGCGCCGCTGGCCTGGATGGCGATGGGCGCATGCTCCCGGGAGGAGCCGCAGCCGAAATTCCAGCCGCCGACCATAATATCACCGGGCTTGACGCTGGTGGCATACGCCGCGTCAATATCCTCCATGCAGTGCTTCGCCAGCTCCTCCGGCGAAGGCGCGTTCAAATAACGGGCCGGGATGATAACGTCGGTATCGACATTATCGCCGTAACGAAAAACCGTACCTTTTACCATGCTCAGACTCCTTTCCCGAGTTCCGCCGGATCTGCCAGGCAGCCTGCGACGGCGGATGCCGCCGCGACGGCGGGGCTGGCCAAAACGACCTCACTGCTGGTGTGGCCCATGCGGCCGACAAAATTGCGGTTCGTCGTGGAAACAGCCCGCTCTCCGGCGCACATAACGCCCATATGCCCGCCCAGGCAGGGGCCGCAGGTCGGCGTCGAAACAGCGCAGCCCGCGGTAATAAACGTATCAACCAGGCCCTCATGCATCGCCTGGAGATAAATGGCCTGAGTTGCCGGGATGACAATGCAGCGCACGCCAGTGGCCACATGGCGGCCCTCCAAAATCGCGGCAGCCGCCCGCAGGTCCTCGATCCGGCCATTGGTACACGAACCGATGACCGCCTGCTGGATGGGCATCCCCTTGACCTCGCTGATGCGGCGGGTGTTGGACGGCAGATGCGGCAGGCTGACCGTCGGCTCCAGGGTGCTGAGGTCGATCGTCACGGTTCTGGCATATTCCGCATCCGGGTCCGCGTCGAAGGTCTGCCAGGGGCGGTCCGTGCGGCCCTTCATATACGCCTGCGTCTTCTCGTCTACCGGGAAGATGCCGTTTTTCGCGCCCGCTTCAATGGCCATATTGGCGATGGTAAAGCGATCGTCCATTGACAGGCTGGCGACGCCGGGACCGGTAAATTCCAGCGACTGATACAGCGCGCCATCGACGCCGATCATGCCGATCAGGTGCAATATCACATCCTTGCCGCTGGCGTAGCCCCGCAGCGCGCCGGTCAGCTCGACCCGGATGGCCTCGGGAACCTTGAACCAGTTTTCGCCCATAGCCATCCCGGCTGCCATATCCGTGGAGCCGACGCCGGTGGAAAATGCGCCCAGCGCGCCGTAAGTACAGGTGTGGGAGTCCGCACCGATGACCAGCTCACCAGGGGCCACCAAGCCTTTTTCCGGCAGCAGGGCATGCTCGATTCCAACCTCGCCGACATCAAAGAAATTTTTGATGGAAAAACGCTTGGCAAACTCCCGGGCCTCGTGGCACAGCTGCGCGGATTTGATATCCTTGCAGGGGGTGGAGTGGTCCAACACGATGGCGATCTTCTCCCGGTCAAACACACGGGTGAAGCCCGCCCGGTCAAAGGCGGTGATGGCCACCGGCGTTGTAATATCATTGCCCAGCACCAGGTCCAGCTTCGCCTCGATGAGGTCGCCTGCTTTGACCTGGGGCAAGCCGGCATGGGCCGCCAGGATCTTTTGGGTCATTGTCATAGCCATGGGTCAAGCCTCCTGTTTCTGCGCCTGTGCAGCATGCTGCATCTTGTTCGTCGCGTCAATATACGCCAGAACACTGGCCTCGATGACGTCGGTCGACAGGCCGTGGCCGGTAAACGTGCGGCCGCCTGCCTGCAGCTTGACGGTAACGCCGCCCAGCGTATCCTTGCCCTGGGAGACCGAGTTGATGGAGAAGATCTCAAAGGAATGCTCCACCGGCTTCACGATCTTGTCGATGGCATTGAAGACCGCGTCCACCGGGCCGTCGCCCAGGCAGACCTCTTCAAAGCGCTCCTCGCCCCGCTTGAGGCTGATGGTCGCCGTGGCCGTCGTAAAGTTGCTGGTGTGGACGGCAAACCAATCGAGCTTGTAGCCGTTTTCGATCGTCTCGGTCCGGTCGCTGTGGCTGACCAGCGCTTCAATATCCGCATCGGAGACGACCTTTTTCTTGTCGCACAGGACCTTAAATTCGCCGAAGCAGCGCAGCAGCTCCTCTTCCGAGAGGGTGTAGCCCATTTCCTTCAGATGGCTCTCAAACGCGTGGCGGCCAGAGTGCTTGCCCAGCACCAGATTATTCGTCCGGATGCCGACAGATTCCGGCGTGAGGATCTCATACGTCTGCTTATTGGCCAGCACGCCGTGCTGATGGATGCCGCTCTCATGCAGGAAGGCGTTTTTGCCAACGATGGGCTTATTCAGCGGCGCCCGCTGGCCGATGATATCATAGACTGTCTTGCTGGCGCGGTAAATTTGCGTCGTGTCCAGCCGGGTCGCAGCGTCGAAGACATCGCGCCGGGTACGCATGGCCATGACGACCTCTTCCAGCGCCGTGTTCCCGGCCCGCTCACCCAGGCCGTTGATGGTGCATTCAATCTGCGTCGCGCCGCCCTGGACGCCTGCCAGGGAGTTGGCCGTGGCCATACCCAGGTCGTTGTGGCAGTGGACGGAGAGCTCAATGCCTTCGGCCTCCGGAACCGCCTCGAGAATATACGCAATCAGTGCCTGCATCTCCGCAGGTGTCGTGTAGCCGACGGTATCCGGCAGGTTGACGACCGACGCGCCGGCCGCGATGGCCGCCCGGACGATCTTTGCGAGGAATTCCCGGTCGCTGCGGGTCGCATCCTCGGCGGAGAATTCAATATTCGGGGTATACTTGCGGGCATAGGCCGTCATTTCGCTGACTCTGGCCAGGACCTCGTCCGGTGTCATCCGCAGCTTGTACTCCATATGCAGCGGGCTTGTCGCCAGGAACAGATGGATGCGCGGGTCCGCCGCATCCTTGACGGCGTTCCAGGCAGTGTCAATATCCTTGACCGTCGCCCGGGCCAGGGAAGCAATGGAGCAATCCTTGACCTGCCGGGAGATGGCCTGCACCGACTCAAAATCGCCGGGGGAGGCGATGGCAAAGCCCGCCTCGATGACATCCACCTTCAGCCGCTCCAGGCACTGGGCGACCTGCAGCTTTTCCCGCAAATTCATGCTGCAGCCCGGCGATTGCTCGCCGTCGCGCAGCGTCGTATCGAAAATTTTGATCTGTCTCATACTTATCCTACCTCAATCTCTTCCGTACGCCATGCCCGCCGGGCGCGGCGCGTTATGCCTGCAAGATCGCACCCTTATCCGCCGAGGAGACCAGCTTTGCATACCGGGCCAGGTAGCCGGTCTTGATCTTCGGCTCCGGGCACTGCCAAGTGGCGCGGCGGCGCTCCAGCTCCTCTGCCGGGACCTGCAGCGTAATGGTGCAATGGGGAATGTCAATGGAAATGCGGTCGCCCTCGCGGACCAGCGCGATGGGGCCGCCTGCCGCAGCCTCCGGGCTGATGTGGCCGATGGATGCGCCCCGGGTCGCGCCGGAGAAGCGGCCGTCGGTCAGCAGGGCGACGGATTCGCCCAGGCCCATGCCGCAGATGGCAGACGTCGGGTTGAGCATCTCCCGCATTCCAGGGCCGCCCTTCGGCCCCTCATAGCGGATGACGACGACGTCCCCCGGTTTGATTCTCTTCTGGTAAATGGCCGCGATGGCGTCCTCCTCCGAGTCAAAGACCCGGGCAGGGCCCTCGTGGACCATCATCTCCTGCGCCACCGCCGACTGCTTTACAACGCAGCCATCCGGGGCCAGGTTGCCCTTGAGGACCGCGATGCCGCCGCTCTTGGAATAGGGGTTGTCACAGGGGCGGATAATCTCCGGGTCGCGGTTGACCGCCGATGTGAGATTCTCGCCCATCGTCTTGCCGGTACAGGTCTGGACGCTGAGATCCAGCAGTTCGAGCTTCGTCAGCTCCTTCATGACGGCGTAGACGCCGCCTGCCCGGTCCAGGTCCTCCATGAAGGTCTCGCCTGCCGGGGCCAGGTGGCAGAGGTTCGGCGTCTTGGCCGAGATGGCATTGGCCTCGTCCAGGCTGATGGTGATGCCAGCCTCGTGGGCAATGGCCGGCAGGTGCAGCATCGTGTTTGTCGAACAGCCCAGCGCCATATCGACCGTCTCGGCGTTGTGGAACGCGGCGGGCGTCATAATATCGCTGGGGCGGATATTTTTGCGGATCAGCTCCATGACCTGCATCCCGGCGTGCTTGGCAAGCCGCAGCCGGGCGGACAGTGCGCCGGGGATCGTCCCGTTGCCGGGCAGGGCCATGCCGATGGCCTCGGTCAGGCAGTTCATAGAGTTCGCCGTATACATGCCCGAGCAGGAGCCGCAGGAGGGGCAGGCGTTTTCTTCATAGTCCCGCACCCCGGCCTCGTCCAGCGTCCCGGCGTGGTACGCGCCGACGGCTTCAAACATATGGCTCAGGCAGGTCCGGCGGCCGTCTGCCAGGTGGCCCGCCAACATGGGGCCGCCGGAACAGAAGATCGTCGGAATATTCAGGCGCGCCGCAGCCATCAGCAGGCCGGGCACGTTTTTATCACAGTTGGGGATCATGACCAGCCCGTCAAACTGGTGGGCCATGACCATGGCCTCCGTCGAATCAGCGATCAGGTCGCGGGTCACCAGGGAGTATTTCATCCCCACATGGCCCATGGCGATCCCGTCGCAGACGGCGATGGCCGGAAATTCGATGGGCGTCCCCCCGGCGGCGCGGACACCCGCCTTGACCGCCTCCGCGATCTTATCCAGATTCATATGGCCGGGGACAATCTCATTATAAGAGCTGACCACGCCCACCAGGGGACGCTGGATCTCTTCCTCCGTCAGCCCAAGCGCAAACAGCAGGCTGCGGTTCGGCGCCCGTTCGACGCCATTCTTGATCTGATTCGAACGCATGGGAAACCCTCCATCCCGGGACCGCGCGGCAGCGCAGGCCCCCCGAAAAAAGCATCATCATAAGAAACCCCCGGTCTTTTCAAGCTGCGCCGGGGAAAAGTGCAATTTTCTCCCCGCCCGGCGCTCTACGCCGGGCGGGGAAGGGGTGCAGCATTAGTTGGAAGCGTTGTCCAGATTGGAGTCGTTCTTCCACAGCATCTGCTCACGCAAGCGCTTGCCGACGACCTCCATCGGATGCTTGGCCAGCATATCCCGCTTGGAGTTGAAGAAGCAGCGGCCATTCTTGTTTTCGGCGATCCACTTGCTGGCGAAGGTGCCGTCCTGGATATCCTGCAGCACAGCGCGCATGTTCGCCTTGACCTCCTCGTGGGGCAGGACCCGCGGGCCGGAGACGTATTCGCCATATTCCGCCGTATCGGAGATGGAATAGTTCATCGCCGCGACGCCGCCCTTGTTGATCAGGTCGACGATCAGCTTCATTTCGTGGATGCACTCAAAGTAAGCGTTCTCCGGCTCATAGCCCGCCTCGACCAGGACCTCAAAGCCGCAGCGCATCAGATCGACCACGCCGCCGCACAGGACGGTCTGCTCGCCGAACAGGTCCGTCTCGGTCTCGTCGTGCATCGTCGTCTCCATGACGCCCGCACGCGCGCCGCCGATGCCGGCAATATACGCCAGGGCGATATCATAGCACTTGCCGGTGGCATTCTGCTCTACCGCGACCAGGCACGGAACGCCCTTACCCGCGACATACTGGCTGCGGACGGTATGGCCGGGTCCCTTGGGGGCAGCCATGAAGACGTCGACATCGGCCGGGGGAACAATCTGCTTGTAGCGGATATTGAAGCCATGGGCAAAGGCAATGGCCTTGCCTGCGGTCAGGTACGGTGCGATGTCCTGCTTGTACATTGCCGCCTGGTTCTCATCGTTGATGAGGATCATAATAATATCGGCAGCCTGGGTCGCCTCGGCGACGGTCATCACATTGAAGCCGTCCTTCTCCGCGACCGGCCAGGACTTGCCGCCCTTACGCAGGCCAACGATGACGTCACAGCCGGAGTCCCGCAGGTTCAGTGCATGGGCATGCCCCTGGGAGCCGTAGCCGATGATGGCGATCTTTTTCCCATCCAACTTACTGAGGTCGCAGTCTTTTTCATAGTACATTTTTGCCATAATCGAACTCTCCTTTTTCTTTTGTGGATTCGTAAATTGTATCTGTACCCCGTTCCAGTGCGACCATACCGGTCCGCACCAGCTCCAGGATGCCGAGCTCTTTCACGAGGCCGACAATGGCCTCGACCTTGCTCTCCTCGCCGATCATCGCAATGGTCAGCGTCGAGGGCGAAACGTCAATGATCGACGCGCGGAAAATGCTTGCCACCTGCATGACCCGGTTACAGGTCTCAGTATCCGGGGTGGAGACCTTCATGAGGATCATCTCCCGGCGCAGGGAATTATCCGGCCGCAGCAGCTTAACCGAATGGACAGGCAGCAGCTTGCGCAGCTGGTTGCACAGCAGCTCCGCGTGGCGCTGGTCCGCCAGCACCTCGATCGTAATACGCGATACTTTCGGGTCGCTGGTGGTACCCACCGCCAACGACTCAATATTATAGCCCTTCCGGGAGAACAGACGGGAGACCTGGGACAGGACGCCCGCTTCATTATCCACCAGAACGGACAAAGAACGTCTTTCCTCCATAGCCGCCTCCTTAGTCTACCAGGAAGTTGGTGATCCTGCCGCCGCCGGGCACCATCGGGCGCACCATCTCGTCCATCTCAATGGCGCAGTCGATGAGATAGCCGTGGCCGCAGTGCAGAGCTTCCGTCAGCGCCTGCTCCAGCTCCGCGACATTCTGCACCCGCCTGCCGGACAGGCCGTATGCCTCCGCCAGCTTGACGAAATCCGGGCCGCGGTCCAGCGTCGTCTGGGAGTAGTGGCCGTTGTAGATCAAGGTCTGCCACTGGCGGACCATGCCCAGCGTCTTATTATTATAAATGATGGTGATGATGGGCAGCTTGTAGTACTGCTCCGTCGCCAGCTCATTGCAGTTCATCCGGAAGCTTCCGTCGCCGGTGATGTGGACGACGGTCTTTTCCGGGTTGCCGACCTTTGCGCCGATGGCGGCGCCCAGACCGAAGCCCATGGTGCCGAAGCCGCCGGACGTCAGCAGCTGACCGGGGTAGTCATAGTGGAAATGCTGCGCGACCCACATCTGATGCTGCCCGACGTCCGTCGCTACGACAGTATCCATCGGACACAGGCGGGCAATGGCATCGGAGATCTGCTTCGGCGTCAGCGTGTCGCTGGCCTCGTCGTACTCCGTCTCCGTTTTAAAGGAGAAGACATAGCGCTTCCAGTCGCCGTGATGCTGCTGGGTCAGCCGCTCGTTCAAAAGCTGCAGGACCCGCTTGGCGTCGCCGATGATATGATGGTCCGTCTGGACATTCTTGTTAATCTCTGCCCGGTCAATATCGATCTGGACGATCCTTGCCTGGCTGGCAAAGCTCTTCGGGTCCAGCGCGACCCGGTCGGAGAACCTGCAGCCGACGGCGATCAGCAGATCGCAGCTGTCGCAGGCGATATTCGAGGCCTGCGTCCCGTGCATCCCGATCATGCCCGTTGTCAGCGGATTGCGGCCCCGGAAGCCACCGGCACCCATCAGGGTAATGGCGACCGGCGCGTCCATCTTCTCGGCAAACTCGGTAAACTCCCGGTCTGCCCGGCCGCGGACAACGCCCCCGCCGCAGATCAGCAGCGGCTTTTCCGCCTGGCGGATCATATCCACCAGAATCTGCACATCGCCGAGGTCCGGCTCCGGCAGCTTCAATTCATGGGAGGCCCGGCGGATCAGCGCGCCCAGGCGGCCCTGGCTCGCGTGCTCCTCCCGGGGCAGCGGCGTGAATTCCGCCGTCTCTGCAGTGGCATTTTTTACAATGTCGATCAAAACCGGACCCGGACGGCCGCCCCGGGCGACGGCGAACGCCTCCCGGACGATATCCGCCATCTCTGCCGCCGAATGCACCATAAAATTGCATTTGGTGATCGGCATCGTGATACCGGTGATATCGACCTCCTGGAAGGAATCCTTGCCAATGAGGTTTTCCGTCACGTTGCAGGTGATAAAGACGGTGGGGGAGCTGTCCATATACGCGGTGGCAATCCCCGTCGTCAGATTCGTACAGCCGGGGCCGGATGTTGCGAAGCACACGCCGACCTTGCCGGTGGACCGGGCATAGCCGTCCGCCGCGTGGGACGCGCCCTGCTCATGGGCCGTCAGAATATGCTTGATCTTCCCCTCATAGTTGTATAACTCGTCGTAGACATTCAAAATCGTGCCGCCGGGGTAACCAAAAACCGTATCCACATCCTGCTCCAGCAGGCATTCCAAAAGAATTTTTGCACCAGTCATCTGCATACGGCATTTCTCCTTTCTATGCGTTGCACAGGCGAGGGGCGAAGCGCCCGGGCAGCCGGGATATGTAGCAAAAAAGCCCTGAAGCCACACGGCTTCAGGGACGAATCAATCGCGGTACCACCCTGATTATCGCATCCCTAAGGACGGACGATCACTCAAATCGGAGCTCCAGCAAGCTCCTAGCCTGTAACGGGGCAACCGTAACACCCTACTCGGTCTCCCTTTGGGGCGCTCTGCTCAGGAAGCAGACTGCGCATGATCTTCGGCACCGGCTCACAGCGACCGCCGGCTCTCTGAAGCGCTCCAACCAAGGCATAATTCCTTCAACGCATTTCTCAATTATTTTCTGCATCACATCCTACCACACCGTCCCCGTATTGTCAAGTCAATTTTTCCGCTTTGGGAATATTTTTTACCAGCGGCAGCCCAATGGCCGGGCGCGGGTTGTATTTTGCAGCCGAATTTGATACAATAGGCCCCGAATCTTGACGGAAATGAGGCAATGGCATGGCGTGTATCACCCTTCGGCATGTAAATAAATCCTATACCTCCTACAGCACAGAGATCGTGCTCACGGGGCAGGCGAGAGAGAGCCGCACCCGGCAGGTCCTGCAGGATCTGACGGTGGAATTCCCGGTGGGGCAGCTGACGGTCATCGTCGGCCGCAGCGGCTGCGGCAAGAGTACCCTGCTCAAGCTCCTGGCTGGGACGGAGACGCCGGACGACGGCGAATTGATCTTGCCCACCGGCTGGCACAGCGCCATGCTGAGCCCGGACCCGTATGTCATCACCTGGACCAATGTGCAGCGCAACGTCGCCATGGCCTGCGGCGTCGGCAAAACGCCGGAGGAGCGCTATGAAAAGGCACGGGACTTCGTCCGCCTGGTCGGCCTGGAGGAATATGCGGACCTGACCCCGATGGAGCTCTCCACCGGCATGAAGCAGCGCCTGGGCCTGGCCCGGGTCCTGGCCAGCCAGGCAGAGCTGCTGCTGATGGACGAGCCCTTTGCCTCCCTGGACTTTCTCACCCGGGGCGAGCTGCAGCGGCAGTTGCTGGCGATCCAGGAAAAGATGCCCCGGACGATCGTCCTGGTCACGCATCAGCTGGAGGAAGCGCTTTTGCTGGGGCAGCGGATCATCGTCATGCACCCGGACAGCAGCATCCGGGAATATGACCTGACCGGGATGGCCTACCCCCGGGACCTGGAGTCCCCCCAGCTGCGGCTACTAAAACAGGAGATCACAGACGAGTGCAAAAAGCCCTCGGCCCGGTGACCTAGCCTTTCTTAAATACAAACGACCGGCTGACTGCATTGCAGTCAGCCGGTCCTCTTTGCTCTATTCTATTATTCTGCAGCCTTTGCTTTGCGGGAAAGCATCGTGTTTACCAGGATGCCGAGGATCAGCGCGCAGGCAACGGTACGGATGGTGACCGCGCCGAAGCTGACCGTCATCCCGCCGACACCGGTGATGAAAATGACCGAAGCCGTGAAGAGATTCTGGTTCGTATTGAGGTCCACCCCCTGCAGCATTTTAAAGCCGGAGACGGAGATAAACCCATACAGCGCCACGCAGACGCCGCCCATTACGCAGGCGGGGATCGTTTGCAGGAAGGCCATCAGCGGGCTGACGAACGAAATAATGACGCACAGTGCCGCCGCGCCCCAGATGCTGACCGTCGACGCGTTGCGGGTGATGGCCACGCAGGCGATGGACTCGCCGTAGGTCGTGTTCGGGCAGCCGCCGAAGAAGGCGCCGACTGCCGAGCCGATGCCGTCGCCCAGCAAAGTCCGGGTCAGGCCGGGCTTTTCCAGCAGGTCCACGCCAATAATAGCGGAGAGGTTTTTATGGTCGGCCAAGTGCTCGGCAAAGACAACGAACGCGACCGGGACATACGCCGTGACCAGGGTCAGGATGTAGGTGCTGTCGATCTGCTTCCAGCCGTCAGCTGCCTTCAGGAAGGTGAAATCGGGCACAGCAAATACGCCGCAGTTCTGGAACGCGCTGTAGTCGATGACCAGCAGAGAATCCATCCCCGACGCCTTACCGATCAGATAGAAGACCGTTGCCGCCAGATATCCGGCCAGGATGCCGATGATAAAGGGGATCAGCTGCAGCATCTTCTTGCCATAGGTCGAGACGAGCATCGTGACCCCCAGGGCGATCAGGCCGCAGACCAGGCCGATCAGCGGGGAGCCGGTCGCACCGCCGCTGTTGAGATCGCCCACCGCGTTGCCTGCCAGGGACAGACCAATGATTGCGACCGTCGGGCCAATGACGACCGGCGGCATCAGCTTATTGATCCACGCCACGCCCCAGAGCTTGACAATGATGGCAAGCAGGACATAGACCACGCCCGCCATGACGGCGCCGAGGATCAGCCCAGCGTAGCCCGCCTGCATGGAGACCGCACCGGCAAAGGCCGAAAGCATCGGCCCGATAAAGGCAAACGACGAGCCCAGGAACACCGGGCTGCTGCTCTTGGTAAAGAGCAGATAGACGACAGAGCCAACGCCCGCGCCGAACAGCGCCGCGGAAGCCGTCATCTCCGTGCCGCAGGCGTTGTTGATAACAGCAGGCACGGCGATCGTCGCCGCCATGATTGCCAACAGCTGCTGAATGGCAAACAGGACGACCTGTCCAAACCGGGGCTTATCTTTAATATTGTAGATCAGGTCCATTTTTCTCTCCTTATTTTCTATTTCTCTTCTCTTTCTGCGCCTGCGCGGATGGCAGGCATGACAAAAGCAGCCGCCGCAACGATGCGGCAGCTGCTTAAATCATTGAATTACAGCGCTTTCTTTGCAACTTCAACCAGAGCCGCAAAAGCCGGTGCATCGTTGATGGCCATCTCGGAGAGGGTCTTCCGGTTCATCTCCACGCCAGCCTTTTTCAGGCCGTTCATGAAACGGGAGTAATTGATACCGTAGGGTGCAACAGCGGCGGAGATTCTCGTGATCCACAGGCGGCGGAAATCTCTCTTCTTCAGCTTACGGCCCGTATAGGCATATACGCCGGACTTCTTAACGGCCTGCTTGGCCATTTTAAAGTGGGTGCTCTTGGAACCCCAATAGGACTTCGCCAGCTTCAGGGTTTTATTTCTTCTTTTGCGCGTCATCATTGCGCCTTTTACTCTTGCCATTCCAATATCCTCCTATTCCGGCTTATTTGTAGGGAATCATCTTTTTGATGGCTTCCTGGTTGGTGACGTCTGCATAAGTCGTGCTTCTCAGACGGCGGCCGCGCTTGGTGTCTTTCTTCGTGAGGATATGGCTCTTGAAAGCGTGCGCTCTCTTGACTTTCCCGGACTTGGTCAGGTTAAATCTTTTTTTCGCACCGCTGTGCGTCTTCAGTTTCGGCATATTGTTTCTCCTTCCGTATTATAAAAACTCTGGGGCCTTTACTGCTTCTTCGGCGACAGGAACATCGACATATGACGCCCGTCCAGCTTGGGATTCTTTTCCACGTTGGCAAGCTCTGCGCAATCCTGGCCGAATTTCACCAGCAACTGCTCCCCGATATTGGTATGAGCCATTTCACGCCCGCGGAAACGGACTGTGACCTTGACCCGGTTACCGTCCTTCAGGAACTTCATCGCATTTTTGACCTTGACATTGAAATCATTGGTGTCGATCCCGGGAGACATGCGGATCTCCTTGATTTCGACCACGTGCTGGTTTTTCTTGGCTTCCTTTTCCTTCTTCATCTGCTCGAAGCGGAATTTGCCATAGTCCATGATCTTGCAGACCGGCGGGAGCGCATTGGGAGAGATTTTTACCAGATCATAATCTTGCTCTTCCGCCTGCTTAAGCGCATCGGCAGCAGACATAATCCCAAGCATCGTGCCATCGGGGCCGATGACTCTGACCTCTTTGTCCCGAATTTCTTCGTTGAGCTGATGGTCTAATTTAGCGATGGTAAGCACCTCCAAAACAAAATACAAAAAATGCGGATGCCACACTGCACCCGCACACAAAAAGCCGGGCGCCGTGGCCCAGACTGCTTTGTTGACCTCTTCGTGTGACACTGGAGGTGAGGTGCTGCTGCTCCTTCTTCCTTTTAGCCTGATTACTATACCACGGAGCCAGGCGGTTGTCAACAGGTATTTCCCGTTTTTTTCATGCAGGCGGCATAAAAATCGGCAGCGGCGGCGCCTCCAGCGTAAAAAGGACCAACGCACAGCCATACAGCCCCGCAAGCATCAGCAGCTCCCCCAGCCGCCGTTCCAGCCGCCGGGCGCTGCTCCAGCGGAAGGCCGCCCAAAAGCCGCCGCAGACCGTCCCGGCGTAAAGGCCGATATCCAGCGCCAGGCCGTGCAGCCCAAAGCCTGCCGCGGCGAGATAATAGACCGCGCACAATGCCGCCGGCATTGCCAGCAGGGCAGCCAGGAAAGCGCTCCAGACCCGCCGCTCGCCCCAACGGCGGCCCAACGCCAGCGCCGCCGGGATGACCGGCCAGAACAGCAGCTTCAAATGCTCCCAAACGCTCTCATTGACCGGGGCAAACAGCCCCACCAGAAAATGCGGGCACCAATCATACAAAAAATGCCAGGCGCAGCCCAGACAGACCGTCGCCGCAGCCGCGGCGGCAAACCATTTTTTCATAAACAACCCTCCCTGCCATACATTTATGACGAGGGAGGGAAATTATGCTAGCCCGCCAGAATATCCGCCCGGACGACGCCTGACTGCTCGCTGATCTTTCGCAGCAGCTCCTCCACCGGGCAGTGCAGGCCCATTGTCTCGGAGGAGATCGTCACGCTGGCGCAGTCGTTGGTCGGAATAGTCTGGTTGATGGTAAGTATATTTGCGCCGCATTGGGCAAAAATGGTAAGTATCGACGACAGCAGGCCCGGCATATCCCGCAGGATCATCTGGAACGTAATGATCCTGCCTGCCATCATATTTTGAAAGGGGAAGATGGAGTCCCGGTATTTATAAAACGCGCTGCGGGAGATATCCATCATCTTCGCCGCGTCGTGCACCGTGGAGACCTCGCCGGTCTGGAGCATCCGCTTGGCCTCGGCCACCTTGAGAAAGATCTCCGGCAGCGCGGCGGCCTCTACCAGATAGTATTTTGGCTGCTGCGCCATACTGTCCCCTCCAGTGTCGTTGTAACAAAATCATGTGTTTTTCCACGCGATACATCATACCACAGTCCCCGGCAAAAAGCAACAAGAAAAACCGGAAGAAAGGAGTCATGTGATGGCAGAGCGGCATTTTCTCAAGACGATCGGGACGATCCTAGCGGCAGTCGCCCTGGTCTGGGTCCTGGCAGCCTTCGGGCTGGGGGTCCTGCTGCCGTTTTTGCTGGGCTATCTGGCGGCGCGGCTGGCGGAGCCGTTGGTCCGCCGCTTATCTGCCAATGGGCGGCTGCCCCGCTGGGCCTGCAGCGGGCTGTGCGTCAGCGGCGTTCTGCTTGTTCTCGGCCTGCTGCTGTATGGGCTGGGGCGGGTGCTGTTTTCCGAAGCGGCCGCCTTCTCCCGGCAGGCGCCGCAGCTGCTGCGGTCGCTGGCGGGGCCGACGCAGCAGCTGCGCGCCTGGCTCGAGCAGCTGGCAGACCGCGCGCCCGATGGCCTGGGTCCGGCGCTGCAGGGCTGGGTCGCGCGGCTGTTCACCGGCGGCAGCCTTTTAGCGGAGAAGGGCTCGGAGGCTATTTTGACCGCCGCCTCCGGCTTGATCGGCGCGCTGCCGGACCTGCTGCTGTTCGCTGTCACGGCAGTCCTGGCCAGCTTTATGATCTCCGCTCAGCTCCCGGCGCTGCGGCAGGCCGTCCTGCGTCTGCTGCCGAAAAAATGGCACGCCCAATACAGCGCCTGCCTGCAGCGGCTGAAAAGTGCCCTGGGCGGCTGGTTCCGGGCCCAGCTCAAGCTCATGGGCGTGACCTTCGGCATTCTGACCGCCGGGTTTCTCCTGCTGGGCGTCGACTTCCCACTGCTGTTTGCCGGGCTGACCTGCCTGATCGACGCGCTGCCCGTCTTCGGGACGGGGACGGTGCTGATCCCGTGGGCCATCGTCTGCTTTCTGCGCCGGGAGACCTATCGGGCTGTGGGCCTGCTGGTGCTCTACGCCGTAGCGGCGTTGACCCGGACTAGCCTGGAGCCCCGGCTCGTCGGCAAGCAGCTGGGGCTGAACCCCCTGCTGACGCTGCTTGCTATGTACGCCGGGTTCCGCCTGTGCGGCGTCCCGGGGATGATTCTCTTTCCCATCGCCGCCATTGTCCTGCGGCAGCTTCTGGAGTTGGTGGAGCGAAATCCGCTCCCACCCAAGCGCCCGGGGTAGGCAGGTCTTGTTTTTTCCCCGCGCACCAGCTACAATAGGGGCAGAACGGCGGCGCAAACGCCGGATGGGGAGGGGCCTACCATGGAATTGCATTGCATCGCAGCGCGCAGCGGCAAATTATCGTCATTTTTGCAGCGGGAGCTGCGCTGCTCCTCCTCGTTTATCCATAAGACGAAATGGCTCCAGTGCTTTTATGTCAATGGCATCCCCCAACGGACAAATTTTATGGTCAGCCCCGGCGATGAGATCCGCGTGCCCATCGTCGAGCCTGCGCCGGACTATCCGGCGGAGACGGGGCCGCTGGAGATCCTCTATGAGGACGAAGCCGTCATCGCGCTGGACAAGCCCGCCGGGCTCCTAATGCACCCCAGCTTCCACCGCAACACCGGGACGCTGGCCAATTACCTGGCCGGGTATTACCGCGCCACCGGGCAGGCCTGCGCTGTGCACCCCGTCAGCCGCCTGGACCGGGACACCTTCGGCGTCGTCCTGCTGGCAAAGAACGCCTACACCCACGCGCTGCTGTGCCAGGCGCTGCAGGCGGGTCAGCTGCACAAGACCTACCACGCCCTCGTCTGGGGCGGACCGGTCTGCGACGCCGGGGTGATCGACAAGCCCATTGCCCGGCTGCCAAAGCCGAGCCTGCTGCGCTGCGTCGCACCGGACGGGCAGCGGGCTGTGACCCGCTACCGGGTGCTGGACCGGCGCGACGGCTGCAGTCTGCTGGAGCTGGAGCCGGTCACCGGCCGGACCCATCAGCTGCGGGTTCACTGCGCCGACGGTGGCTTCCCCATCCTGGGCGACCCCCAGTACGGTACGCCTGCCTCCCAAGCGGTGTCCGCGCAGCGGGGCTTTTCCACCCAGCAGCTGTGCGCGGCGCGCCTGCTTTTCCCCCATCCCATGACCGGCGCGGCGATAACACTGCACTCCCGGCAGTCTGTCTCCCTTTTTCCGGCGAATTTTTCCGGTTCTCCTTGTCAGGAGCGGAAATTAGATGTATAATAAAGGCAACATATCGGGATTTTTACCCGTCTCATGGGAGGTATCTACATGTTTACCAAGCTGATCCAGGCGCTGCATACGACGCGCCGCACCATCGTCTTTACCGAGGGCCCCGATGCCCGGATCCTGGAAGCCGCCAGCCGACTTCTGGCAGAGGACCTGATGGATGTCATTCTCGTCGGCAATGTGGACGAAGTCCGCGCCGCCGCGCAGAAGGGAAATTTTGCCATTGACAAGGCCACCATCCTCGACCCGGCGACGTATCCGGAGATGGACGAGATGGTCGCCCAGATGGTCGCGCTGCGTAAGGGCAAGATGACGGAAGAGCAGTGCCGCGATGCGCTGAAAAAGGGCAACTACTTCGGTACGATGCTCGTCAAGATGGGCAAGGCCGACGCGCTGCTGGGCGGCGCGACCTACTCCACCGCTGATACCGTCCGCCCGGCGCTGCAACTGGTCAAGACGAGAAAGGGCGCGCACTTGGTCTCCTCCAGCTTCATCCTGACGCGGGACACCGCCGACGGCGCGCAGACGATCTGCATGGGCGACTGCGCCATCAACATCTCCTATGAAGACAGCGTCGATAAGGAAGGCAATGTCGTCTTCACCGCCGCGCAGAAGCTGGCAGAGGTCGCTGTGGAATCCGCCCGGACGGCCGCCTTCTTCGGTATCGACCCGAAGGTCGCGCTGCTGAGCTTTTCCACCAAGGGCTCCGGCAAGGGCGGCACCGTCGCCCTCTCTCAGGCTGCGACACAGGAAGCCCAGAAGCTGGCCCCCGAGCTTGCCATTGACGGCGAGATGCAGTTTGACGCGGCCGTCTCCCCGGTCGTTGGGCAGCTGAAATTCCCGGGCAGCAAGGTCGCTGGCTATGCCAATACCTTCATCTTCCCGTGCATTGAAGCCGGTAACATCGGCTACAAGATCGCCCAGCGGCTGGGCGGCTTTGAAGCCTATGGCCCGATCCTGCAGGGCCTGAATGCGCCCATCAACGATCTCTCCCGCGGCTGCAACGCCGAAGAGGTCTACAAGATGGCCATCATTACAGCCGGGATGGCATAAACAAACACAGTATCAGCGCCAGACTGCCGGGCCCGGTTCCCCGGGCGGCAGCCTGGCGCTGTCTTTTTTATTCTAAAGCAGGAGGACTGCCGCATGGCGCTCACGATCCAACGGCTGACAGGACCCGCACCGCCGCAGGTCCGTGCCCTGTTTGCCCGCGTCTGGGCTGCGTCGCTCCCCGGGCCCGCGCCGGACTTTGCCGCGGCGACAGCAGGGGAGGCGCTGTACCTTGCCTGGCAAGGGACGCACCTGGCGGGCCTGCCAGTGGCCTGGTATCGTTTTCTTTATTCCGCTTCACGTTCCCCATACTGCCGCAGCACATCGAGGAATGCTGCGCCGTACCGGGCGGCTTTGATCCGACCGACGCCGGAGACCTCCAGCAGCGCTTCCTCGTCCTGCGGGCAGCGCCGCGCCATATCCTCCAGCGTCGCATTGGAGAAGATAACATAACCAGGGACCCGCTCCTGCTGGGCCAGCCGGTTGCGCACCTCCTTCAGGGCGGACAGCAGCGCCGCGTCTGCCGGTCGCAACTGCGCCTTCGCCAGTGCGATCGGGTCGGCTTGGACGAGCTCCTGCCGCCGGATCCGGCGCGTGACCTTTTTCCCGTGGAACAGGACCTCTGCCGCGGCCGCGCAGGGCCGCAGCGCGCCAAATTCATTTTTGGCGCAGTAGCCGCCCGCCTCCAGCACATCAATATACCGGCCGACCTCCGCCTGGGGCGTCTTTTTCAGCAGGCCGTAGGTGGAGATGCTGTCTAGCTGCAGCTCCAGCACGCGTTTATTTTTGCTGCCCCGCAGGACCTGCGCCAGCAAGCTGGGGCCGACATAATAGCCCAGCTTCTTTCGCACCCGCTCAATGCACGAGAGGATCATCTGGGCGATCATCGTAATATCCTGCTCGGTGAAATCCCCGGCGCAGTTGCCGCAGTTGCCGCAGCTTTCTTCGTGCTCCTGGCCGAAGTAATCCAGCAGCAGCCCGCGATAGCAATTGCCGCTCTTGCAATAGGCCACCATCTGGTCCAGCCGCCGGCGATTTTGCGCCAGGACGGCAGCTGCTTCCTCCTCTGTCAGCTGTTCGTTGTCGTTGTGCTCCATGAGATACTGGGCCGTCACAATATCGCCAGGGGAGAAGAGCAGAATGCAGTCCGCTGCGCTGCCGTCGCGCCCGGCGCGGCCCGCCTCTTGATAATACGCCTCGATACTCCTTGGCATATTATAATGGATCACATAGCTGACATTGGACTTGTCGATCCCCATGCCGAAGGCGTTCGTCGCGACCATGATCCGGCAGCGGTCATACTGAAACGCCTCCTGATTCTGGCTGCGCTCCTCCTCGGAAAGGCCCGCGTGATACCGGGTCGCGGCATAGCCCTGGCGCTGCAGCGTGTCGCACACCCGCTCCACATTGGCGCGGCTGGCGCAATAGACGATCCCGCATTTTTCCCGCCGCGCCTCGATCAGCTCCTGCAGCACAGTCATTTTATCCTGCGGGCGGTACACATCAAAATATAGATTGGGCCGGTCAAATCCGGTGATGACCAGCGCCGGGTCCTCCAGCTGCAGCAGGCGAATGATATCCTCCTGAACGAAAGCCGTCGCCGTCGCGGTAAAAGCTGCGACGACTGGGCGGATCGGCAGCGCCTGGATAAACTCCAAAATGCGCAGATAGCTCGGCCGGAAATCCTGCCCCCATTGGGAAATGCAGTGGGCCTCATCCACCGCCAGCAGGGAGATCAGCACATCCTGCAGCAGCTGGGCAAAGCCCGGCGCTTCCAGCCGCTCCGGCGCGACATACAGGATCTTATACGCCCCGCGCCGGACACCGGCGTAGGCCTCCTGCATCTGCGGGCCGGTCAAAGAGCTGTTGATAAACGCCGCCGGGACACCTGCCGCCGTCAGCGCGGCGACCTGGTCCTTCATCAGGGAGATCAGCGGCGATACCACCAGGGTAAGCCCCGGCAGCAGCAGCGCAGGGACCTGATAGCACAGGGATTTGCCGCCGCCCGTCGGCATAACGCCCAAGGCGTCCCGCCCCTGCAGGATTGCATCGACCAGCGCCTCCTGCCCGGGGCGAAATGCCGCATGGCCAAAATATTCCGTTAAAACCGCCGCTTTGTCCACAAAAATCACCCATTTCTACAAGCTGCCTTTATTTTAACAGACAGCCCTGGCAATTGCAACCGGCAGCCCGCGCGGGGTGAGACGATGCGGCGCAGCCCGTGCTCAAGCACCCAGCGGCTTTCCGCTGAACACGGGGAACACGTCAAATTCCCCGTAATTTTCAATTCGGTCCAGCTGCACAAGCGTTTCCATATCCGCATCAGAAATTGTAAAATCAACGGCGGCGTTATCGGCCATATGCGCAGGGGACGCCGTCTTAGGCAGCGCCACCGCCCCCAGCTGGATAACATAGCGGATGCAAAGCTGCGCGGCGGATACACCGTACTGTTTCGCCATCTGCGTAATGGCCGGGTTCTTGAGGGCCTCGCCGTGGGCAATAGGGGAATACGCCTCCACCTGGATGCCCTGGGCCTTGCAGAAGTCCACCAGCGCCCGGTCTGTATTGCTGATGTGCAGCAGGATCTGGTTGACCATCGGCGTTACGCGGCAATCAGCCAGCAGATTCTCCAGGTCGTCGCGCAGGAAATTGGAAACGCCGATACATTTCACCTTGCCCGCCGCCTGCGCATCCTCCAGGGCGCGCCAGACGGCTTTGTTTTCCGCAAAATAGCGCGTTTTCCCCCGGAATTCTGCCCACGGCTGGGGCGCGTGGATGATCATTTGATCCAGATAGGAAAGCCCCATCCGGGCAAGCGTTTCGTCGATGGAACGGGCGGCCTCGTCGTAGGTCTTTAATTCCGCCGCGACCTTGCTGGCGACAAACAGCGCCTCGCGGGGGAGGCCGCAGCTACGGACACCCTCGCCCACACCGCGCTCATTGCCATAGGCCTGAGCCGTGTCGATCATGCGGTAGCCAAGCTCGACCGCCGTGCAGACCGCCGCTGCCGCCTTGTCATCGTCGATAAACCAGGTGCCCAGCCCCAGCTTTGGGATCTTTGTCCCGTTTTTCAGTGTGTAAGTCTCTTTAATCATCGCTTTTCCCTCCTTACAGCGCCTCGTATGCTTCTTCCGACACCGGCTCGCACCATTCGTTTTCGCAGGCCTCGCCGGGGACTTCCACGGCGATATGGCTGAACCAGCTGTCACGTTTGGCGCCGTGCCAATGCTTGACATTGGCGGGGATCATCACGACGCTGCCCGCCTGCAGGCTGACTGCCGCCTTGCCTTCCTCCTGGTACCAGCCCTCCCCGGCGGTACACAGCAGCAGCTGGCCGCCACCCTTGGCGGCATGATGAATGTGCCAATTGTTGCGGCAGCCCGGCGCGAAGGTCACATTGGCGGCAAACAGGCCGCTTTTCGGGTCCGTCAGCGGATTTAAGAAGGAATCGCCGATAAAAAACTTGGCATACGCCGTGTTGGGCGCGCCGGTCCCAAATACATTTGCCGCTTCAAATGCGGCTTTGTTTTCCAACTTCATCGAAAAAGCCTCCTTCAGACATTGACAAACGGTTCGTTTGCCGGTATGATGATATAAACTTCGTGTTTAATATACAACTTAAATCGCACTTTAAGTCAATGGGTGATTTTCAAGTTTTTTGAGGAGGATGCAGCGATGGTGTATACGGTGGGCGAGATGGCAAAACGGCTGGGCGTCACAGCATCGACCCTGCGCTATTATGATAAAGAAGGCTTGCTGCCGTTCGTCGAGCGCTCCTCTGGCGGCATCCGCATGTTTCAGGAATCCGATATCGCATGGCTGCAGATCATCGGCTGCATGAAAAAAGCCGGTATGTCCATCAAGGATATTCGGCAGTATATCGAAATGGCCCTGCAGGGCGACAGCACCATCGAGCCGCGGTTGGCGCTCTTCCGCCACCAACGGGAAGTCCTGGCTGCGCAGATGGCTGAGTTGCAGCGGGCCATGGAACTGGTGGATTATAAATGCTGGTACTACGAAACCGCAAAAGCCGCGGGGACGACGGACGTCCCGCAGGAAATGCCGCTCTCCGAGGTCCCGGAACGCTTCCAAAACATCCGCCAGGCGCTGCATACACCAGGGTTATAAAGGCGCTGGCGGGGATAGATTGCAATCGGCATTCTATTTTCCGTTGGCATTTTAAAAGGAAACGCTGCCCAAGGGCAGCGTTTCAAAAACAGCGCAAAGTTAGATATCGCTAACCTCTGCGATCTCTTTATCCGCAGACCCCGTCCGAGTGTATCTGGTCGAGGCAAAAGAAAGATCGGACCTTGGTAACACCGGCTTCATCCATCGGATAGCACGCGGCGATGCGGCCCGCCTCCAGGTGGATCACATCTGTGCAGCATGCGCAGATCAGCTCCGGGTCGTGGGTGATGAGATAGGCCGTTTTGCCGCTTTGCCGCAGCTGCTGGAGCAGCTGCGCGGTCTGCAGCATATGGCGATAGTCCAGCCCACTGGTGGGCTCATCAAAAAACAGGACGGTACGCTGGGCCGCGATGGCCGAGGCAATGGCCAGCCGCTGCTTTTGCCCGCCGGAGAGCGACGCCGGGTGGCGCGCGAGATAAGGCGTCAGATCAAGGGCGGCAAGGATCTTTTTTGCTGCCGTCTCATCCTCCTCCGCCATGCTGATGAGGACTTCATCCAGGACCGTCTCTGCAAAGAGCTGGTGCCCCGCGTCCTGCATGACCATGTAGCTAAGGCGCAGCCGGTCCTTGGGCCGATAGCGCTTTCCATTGATCGCGACGGCGCCGCAGCGCTTTTCCAGGCCACAGAAGCAGCGGCAAAAGGTAGATTTTCCCGCGCCGTTGTGGCCGATGATGGCGACGATCCCGCCATAGGGGATCTCCTGTGTGTCGATCCGCAGTGTCTCCGGTGCGTTTTTATAGGCAAAACGGAAGTCCCACAGGGCAGCCGTCTGGCCGCTTGGCGCACTGCCGCTTCCGGAAAGGGCGGCAAGGCTGCACGCCCGGAGCCCCATGCCTTGCCGGGTCTCGTCCGAAAGCGCTGCAAACTGGGCTTGCGTATAATCGCCGCAGATGCGGCCCGCCTTAAGGTAAAGATACCGGTCGGCGATCCCCTGCAGATAATATAACCGGTGCTCGGATACGACTACTGTCTTGCCGAGCGACTTCAGATAGGCGATGACCCTGCGCAGGTCCTGGATCGCGTCCGCATCCAGGTTGGAGGACGGCTCGTCCAGCACAAAGACCTGCGGCTCCATCATAAACGCGCCCGCGCAGGCGATTCTCTGCTTTTCGCCGCCAGAGAGGGCAAAAATGCTGCGATCGAGCAGCGGTTCCAGCCGCAGCGCTGAAACGGTATGCGCCAGGCGGCTGCGGATCTCTGCCTCCGGCATTCCCAGGTTTTCGCAGCCGAATGTGATCTCGCTGGTAGTATCTACATTGAAAAACTGGGAGCGCGGATTTTGGAACACACTGCCCACCAGCCGCGCCGTTTCATACAGCGGCTGGGCGGAGACCAATTTCCCGCCGATCTCCACGCTGCCGGTCAGCGTCCCTTCAAAATAGTGGGGGATCAGGCCGTTGAGCAGCCGGGTCAGCGTCGTCTTGCCGCAGCCGCTCTCCCCGCATAGCAGCACCACCTGCCCCGCTGGGATGGTGAGGTCGATGTCATAAACCCCTCCGGCAGCTTCCGCCGCCTGGTAAGTAAAGGTTACGTGTTTGATTTGGATCATCCCATCCACCTGCTTCCCAGCGTCACGGCAAAGCCCGCGACGCAGACGAGGATCAGGAGCACATCCTGCGCGTGAAATCCGATTTTACAGAGATCCGTACGCCGGACCGGCGCACCCAGGCCGCGGGTCAGCGCCGCGGCTGACAGCTCATCGCCGATCTTTACGACCGAGATCATCAGCGGAACAAGGCGGTATTCCAGCATACGGCCCGGGTGTCTGCCGCCAAAACAGATGCCCCGCATCCGCATGGCGTCGGTAATGACGGCGTTTTCCTCACGGATCGTGGGGAAAAACCGGAAGATCACCGACAGGGGAATGATGATCTTCTCGGAAATATGCATCCGCTTCATGGCGGCGATGAAATCACTGACCGAGGTAGATGCGATCAAAAACGCACCCATCATAATGCCGGGCGCAAACCGGGTCATGATTGCGCACACCGCCAGCAGCAAAAATGCGGGAAGCCCCGTCATGGCGTAAAGCGCCACGCGCTCCAATGCAAAGCACACAGCATACAGGCCCAGATACCGCAAGGCCGTCTGCCACCGACCTTCCGTCAGCAGCAGGACAAAGGGCAGAACGCTCAGCACCGGCTTCACGATATCCATAACGCCGCTGTTGCCGGTCGACAGCATCAGCGACGTTACGGTCAGCAGCATCAGCAGCTTCGTGCGGGGATCGAGCAGCAAGCCGCGGCGTTTTGCTGGATGGGCCTGCGGGCCCATCAGGCGATCCCGGCCTTGGCGAAGTGCTTTTTCAAAAGCGCCTTGCCGATCAGGCCACCCAGCAGCGCAAAGAGGAAGATCCCGACGATGACCAGCACGATGCTCCACATCGGCATGACGGACATGACCCGGTCCGCATATTCCTCGCCAAAGCCAGCGGCAAAATCCGCACGGGACTGCTCGACCATAAAATACATGGGAATGTAGGTACCCACCATCCACAGGCTGAACACGCCATAGCCCAGCAGTGTCTTTTTGGCGCTGGCGTACCCGCCGGACTTCAGGATGGCATCGCCCAGCAGGCCAAACACAAGGCCCATCGGCACGCCCCAGAAGCCCATGCCAGTCAGACCCATCAGCAGGCCAGACAGCACTGCCATGATCGTCACCATGCCGAATTTCTTGACGCGGGTGGCAAACAGCATAAAGGGAATCCCGGTGATCAGCGTCCAAAGCGCGCCGAGGACCGGCAGGAAGATCGGCACAAAGCCGATGGGGATGGCCACGCAGCAGCCCAGCACAAAGTAGAGCACGGTGAACAGGCCGACATTGATCAGGTCCTTCGCCTGTAACTTCTGATTCATAACAATACCTCCGAAATTTATCAGTTAGCACGCACTAACCGTCACTTATTATAGCAAGCGCAATGCTACCCTGCTATATCCCGTTTGCTATTTTTGCTCCAAACTGACAACAGATCTTGCCGCAGGAAAGGAACTCGTATGAACACAGCTGAAGTGATCAAAAATTGCCGCACGCTCCCCGGCGTCACTGTAAAAGAGGGGGAAGACTATCTCGAGCTGCTGCTCTCCACCCAGGAGGGAAATGGCAAAATGCGTTTTTTCCCGCTGTTTTCCGGGATCACGCTGGCCCTGATCTCCGTCAGTGCCCCCACCTGGCCAGCTCCTGTGCTGGCGGATTGCGCACCGGACGCGAGAGGGCCGCTTCTATTGAATTACTGCATCCGCGGGCGCTGCGAGCTGGTGCTGAACGACGGGCGAAGCGTTTTTCTCACCGCGGGTCACATTTCCCTGACAGAACGGTTTGCCCGCGGGGAATATGTCTATCCGGGCAGGACATATGAAGGCCTGGAACTATTTATTGACCCGGATTCTGCCCAGAACGCGCTGCTGCGCGACCAATTTGGCTTGGATATCGCCGCGCTGCAGGCGCAGTATTGCCCGGACGGGCACACTTTTCTTGCCAAACTGCCTCTGCCGGACGCGCTGCTGGACCGGCTTCGCGGTCTGAACGGCGACGCGCAGGCGGAGCACTGCATTGGCATGAAAACAGGCACGATCGATCTTCTGGCGCAGCTGCAATATCGGCCTGTCGCAGCTGCGCCCGGCCGCCTGGTCTATTACACCCGGTCGCAGGTGGAGATGGTCCGCCGCATAGAAGCTGCTATCTGCGAAAATCTGGCACAGCAGCACACAGCGCGGGAATTTGCCGCGTGCTACGGCATCAGTGAGAGCAGCATTAAAAATTATTTTTATGGCGTATACGGGCAGAGCATTGCCCAGTATACCCGGCATCTGCGGCTTCTGCACGCGGCGGAGCTGCTCACAACCACAAAGCTGCCGGTGGCGGAGATCGCCGGGCGCGTGGGCTACGAGAACCAGAGTAAATTTTCTGCCGCGTTCCGCAAAAAAATGGGCGTCTCCCCCCCTGGAGTACCGCCGTGGACTGAAGCTTTGCAAGTAGATGCGAGCTTCCTGGGCAGGCGCGTACGCGTCAGAGCAGAGAGCGCCGCATCCATCCGCTGTACATCAAAATCCCCGGGCCAGCACGAACGCGTCGACCCAGGGGGTTGGTAAAAAAGAGACCCCATGGGATTCTCATTCCATGGGGTTGGTGGACCATAGGGGGATCGAACCCCTGACCTCCAGATTGCGAACCTGGCGCTCTCCCAGCTGAGCTAATGGCCCATATTGAATTTATGAATTAAAGAATACGGCGGGCAATTGCTTGCCCGCCGGGGCAAAGCGAGTTTTAAAAATAGTTTCCGTCAGCCTGCAAAGAACAGGAGCATGAAAATTGGGATCTCGATAACGGAAAACAGCGTCGAGACAAAGGTCGTCGAAGCGGCCAAGGTCTGATTGCCGTCATATTTGGCACAGAACATTGCTGCCATATTGGCAATCGGCATCAGTGTCATAATGACAAGCATTCCTAAGATCCATTCGTTGTGAATCACCAGCCGCAGCAGGAAAAAAAACACAACAGGGAGCAGGACCTGCTTATAAGCGATCACCCATAGGCGCGCTTATCGCAGAAGACTTGCCGCATTGGCACCTGCGCCAACGCGCAGCCGATGACCAGCATACTCAGTGGACTCGTCAGTTGGTCGATCAGCCCGAGCACCCGTACGACGTATTCCGGCGCGCGAAAATCTACCAAATAGAATCCGTACGCCAGCAAAGACGCCAGGATGATCGGTTTGCAGAACATCCGCCAGCCGAATTTATGATCAGCGGGGTTTCTAGAAATCTGCCGGATGCCGTAGGTATACAGCACCAGCTGAAAAATCAGATTGAATGAAAAATCAGATTGAAAATTGCGGCTTAGAATACAGCGCTCTGGCCAAACACCGCTCGGACGACCGGGAAGCCAATAAAGCCAACATTGGAGAACACTGTCATAAACCGGTATAACCCGGCATCTGCCGCAGGCGCCCGAAGCAGACGCGGCACCAGCGCCGCTGCGATCAAGCAGGCATAAATCAAAATGGAGTACCCCGTCAGCTGCAGGACTTCACTGTTTTTCAGGATATGTTCCCCGGATAAGACGGAATACAGGATCGTGCAAGGGTTTGTCACGCAGAGGACGAGATTGGAGAAATGCCGGTTGGAGGAAGCGTCCAGCACATGGCATTTTGTCGCTCCGTAGCCCACCGCAATGACGGTGAACAAAATCAGCATCTGAGAAAAGACAGATTGCAAATCCAAAGCGGCCAAATCCTCTACCTAAAAATCAGGGTAACTGCTCCACGCTGATGCCGGTGAATTCTGCATATGCTGTGATCACGGCATCTTTTTGCGCCAAATCCACCTCTGCGCGGTCGAGCATCTCGCGGGCGGACTCTGCTTCCGCGCGGCTCTCTTCCGCAACGGCCTCTGCCGCCTGCGCTTGCGACTGGGCTTGCATGAAATCACCCCGCAGCTGCCGCGCACGGAGAAGCTGCAGTGAGAACAGGCCCACCAGCAAAAGGTTCACCACACAGGAGACGACAAGCCAGCGACGCAGCCGCGGCTTTTTCTTCTGCGGCAACGCAACCGGACGCTCTGCAGGGACCGGCGCTTCGCGGTGATGCGCATGGATATGGATCTTCACCTCTGGTTCCGGATGCGATTCCTGACCGCTGCATGCGGGGCAAAGCAATTCGCCATCGGCGACGGTGCGCCCACATTTCAGACAATTCATTCTCTCACATCCTGCGCCTATTGTACAACATTTTTTTCCGTTTGTAAACACCAAATTTTCTGTGCAGGGAAAAACCGTACCGCTGCGCGGTACGGTTTTTTCAGACTGTCAAAAAGCCTCGCAGAGTTTGCGCCCGCAGGCGCAAATAAAGTCAAAATTATTTTCTCCGGCGGCAAGTGGGTGAGAC
>CAKTTR010000003.1 GCA_934615645.1 uncultured Oscillospiraceae bacterium
CGTATCTGCGCGCCCTCGGCGTCTCGCTGCTCTACCTAAATCCGATCTTTAAAGCCTATTCCAACCACCGGTACGACACCTGCGACTACCGCCAGCCGGACCCGATGCTCGGCACGGCGGCAGATTTCACCGCCCTGTGCGAGGCGGCCCACCGGCTTGGCATCCGCGTCATTCTCGACGGCGTCTTCTCCCACACGGGAAGTCGAAGCGTTTACTTTGACCGCGACGGCGAGTTTGGCGGCGGGGCCTGTACCGGGCCTGGCAGCCCGTATTATAGCTGGTATACCTTCCAGCACTTCCCCGATCGCTACACCAGCTGGTGGGGCATCGACACGCTGCCGTGTGTCAACGAGCTGGACCCGGGCTATCTCGATTACATCGTCGATGGGTCAGACAGTGTCGTGGCCCACTGGCTCCGCCTGGGGGCCGACGGCTACCGCTTGGATGTGGCCGATGAGCTGCCGGACGCTTTCATCCTCCGGCTCAAAGACCGCATCCGGCAAGTCAAGCCCGACGCGCTGCTCATCGGTGAGGTCTGGGAGGACGCATCCAATAAAATCGCCTACGGCAAGCGCCGCCGCTATTTTATCGACGGGGCGCTGGATTCTGTCATGAATTATCCCTGGCGCAAGGCGATCCTAGACTACTGCCAAGGCCAGGACGACGGCACGGCCCTGCGCCAGAGCGTCCTGCGCATCGCAGAAAATTATCCGCCAGGCGTTTTAAGCTGCGTGATGAATATCCTGGGCACCCATGATACGCCCCGGATTCTCTCCCTCCTGGGCGGCAGCTGCGACGGCACAAAGGACGAGCAGGCGCAGCGCCAGCTCTCCTCTCGGCAGCGGGCCCAGGCGCTGGAGCGGCTGCAAATGGCAGCGTTCCTGCAATTTATGCTCCCGGGCATGGCCTGTATCTATTACGGCGACGAAGCCGGGATGGAGGGCTGTGGCGACCCGTTCAACCGCCGCTATTTCCCCTGGGGCGCGGAGGACGCCGCCCTGACGTCGTATTACCGCACGCTGGCCGCCCTGAAAAATCAGGAACCGGCGCTGAAAACGGGAACCATCGGGGCCTTTACTGCGTCCAATGGGCAGGTGCAGTTTACAAGACGCGCGCCGGGCAGCGCGCTGCAGATCTCCTGCAACCGCTCCTCCCTGCCGATGCAGGCCCAGGGGCAGTTGCTTTTCGGCTGCAAGCTGGCGCTGGCTGCGCCGGGTGAGATCACGCTGCAGCCCGGCGGGCTCTGCCTCTCCCGGCTCCCGGCAACAGTAGAGAAAAATTTACCCACAAGCGAGGTATCTTATGAATTGTAAAGAATGCGGCAGACAGATCCCCGACGGGGCGCTGTTCTGCAAATACTGCGGCGCGCAGGTGGAAAAGCAAGCTGCGGAGACGGAAGACGTCGCCGCACCCATCCAGCACCCCCGCCGCAGAGCAAAGAAAAAGCGCGGCCCGAAACCGGCGGCGATCCTGGCCATCCTCCTGATCCTGGCCGCAGGCGTCGCAGCGGGCGTGCTGATTTGGAAAAACAGCGGGCAGACCCCGGGCAGCGATACGCCGCCGGCGGAGGTCCAGGCCCCCACCGTGACCGCCAGCATCTCGCCCCGGAACAGCCAGGTCGAGGTCGGCAGCAGCCTGGTGCTCAGTGCCAAGCTCTCGGATGCGGCGCAAACGCCGAAGAGCGTCACCTGGCAGAGCAGTGATACTGCCATCGCCACCGTCTCGGATGGCATCGTCCGGGGCATCGCGCCGGGGCAGGTACAGATCACCGCCAAGCTGGCGCTGGAGAGCGGCAAGAGCATCGAGACAGAGACGACCGTCCGGGTCGTCAGTCCCAGCGTGGTCTATACCCTCTCGGTCACACCGGCTGATGTCTCCCTGCATGTCGGCGACGCCACCCGGCTGGAAACGCAGCTGGACCCGGCGCCGGAAGCCGACGTGACGGTAGAGCGCACAGACTGGGCTTCGGATAACACCGCCGTCGCCACGATCGCCGACGGCCGGGTCACTGGCGTCGCTGTCGGGACAGCGAAGATCACCGTCACCCTCACCCTGTCCAATGGCCAGGCTGTGACGGCAAGCGTCCCCGTCACCGTCACGCAGCAGCCCGCACCGGCGCAGACCCCGGAGAACAACACCCAGACCCAGCAGCCGACGCAGCAGCAGCCGCAGATCCCGACCCCCACGCAGCCCAGCCAGTCCCAGGGCACGTCCACCGATTATATTCTGCCCACCAGCAACACCGCGCTTGTCAGCTATGACACGCTGCGTCCTCTCTCGGATTGGCAGCTGCGCCTGGCGCGCAATGAAATTTACGCCCGCCACGGCCGCCGGTTCAATGACGCCCAACTGCAGGCCTATTTTGACGGTAAAAGCTGGTACCACGGCACCATCGCGCCGGACGCCTTTGACGCCAGCGTTTTGAATGACACGGAGCTTGCCAATATCGCGCGCATCCAGGAAGTGGAGGCGCAGCGCAAATGAGAAAGCTTCTTTGCCTCATCCTTACGGCCCTGCTGCTCTGCTTTGCAGGCTGCGGCCAGACGGGCGGCAGCCCCGGTGCTGCACCTGCAGACCCGGTCGAGAAGACCGGCTCCCCCGCAAGCGAACCGGAGGCGGACACGCCGGACGTGCCGGAGACGCCTGCGTCCAACGGCCGCACCGTCGTCCTCGACCCGGGCCACCAGGCGGGGGGCGACGCTGGGCAGGAGCCCATCGGCCCCGGCTCCAGCCAGATGAAAGCCAAGGTCGCCACCGGGACCCAGAGCAGCTTCACGGGACTTGCAGAATACCAGCTGACTCTGGATATCGCCCTACAGCTGGAACAGGCCCTGCAGCAGCGGGGCTACACCGTCTACCTGACGCGACGGGACAACGAGACCACCATCAGCAACGCCGAGCGGGCGCAATATGCCAGCCAGGTCGGCGGGGAGATCCTCGTCCGGCTGCACGCCAATGGCAGCACGGACCCGGCGGCAAATGGCGCAATGACCATCTGCCAGACACCGGAAAATCCCTACCAGAGCTGCTACGATGCCTCGCATCTGCTCTCCCAGCACCTGCTGGACGCCTACTGTGCCGCCACCGGCTTTGCAAGCCAGGGCATTTGGGAGACGGACACGATGACTGGCATCAACTGGTGCAGCATCCCCAGCACCATCGTCGAAATGGGTTATATGACAAACGAAAGCGATGACGCCCAGATGGCCGACCCGGCTTTCCAGGAAACCATGGTCCAAGCCCTGGCCGACGGCATCGACGCCTACTTTGCCGAGGCAGACAAAACATTTGCCTAACCTTTTATAAATCTTCATAAAAATACGGCTTGCAGCCCAGTTTAAGAGCTGCAAGCCGTATTTTTTATGCTTTTTACATTTTATCCGGCGCCTGGAAGCCCAGCAAGTCGATGCAGGTCTCCAAAATGGATTTGGCCAGCGCGATCAGAGCCAGATAGCCCTGGCGCTTCTCAGCGTCCTCCTCCGTCAGGATGCGGGTCTCGTGGTAGAAGCTGTTGACATAGCCCGCCAGCTCGTAGATATACGCGCAGATCAGATTCGGCGCCAGATCGCGGTAGGCGGCGGTCATCTGGTCGGCAAAGCGGGTGATGCCCAGCATCAGGTTCCGGGCGCTGTCATTCTCCGGCAGTGCGATGGGCAGCTGGCTAGCCTCGACACCGGCCTTGGCCAGAATCGACTTGACCCGGACGATGGTATAGAGAATATACGGCCCGGTGTTGCCCTCAAAGGCGGAGAAGCGGTCCAGATCGAAGATATAATCCTTCGTCGGCTGGTTGCACAGGTCGCCATATTTCAGCGCGGCCAGGGCGATCATCTCCGCCGTGCGGCGCATCTGGGCCGGTTCGACGACCTGGTTGTCCTCGATTTTGTGATAGACGAAGTCCGTCGTCTCTTCGATGAGCCGGTCCAGCCGCATGACGCCGCCCTCACGGGTTTTGAAGGGCTTGCCGTCCTTGCCGTTCATGGTGCCAAAGCCCAAGAATTGTAGCTTCGTCTCCGGCTTTACGATCTGGCCCTTGCGGGCGGCGCGGAACACCTGCTCAAAGTGCAGGCTCTGGCGCTTATCGACGACATAGAGCACCTCATCCGGGGCAAAGTCCTGCATTCGCTGCACCAGAGTCGCCAGGTCTGTCGTGGCGTAAAGCGTTGCGCCGTCGGACTTGACGAGGATGCAGGGGGGGACCTCCTTCGTGTCCTCCGGCAGGGCCACGGGGACGACCAGCGCGCCCTCGGATTCCTCCGCCAGACCCAGGCGCTTCATCTGCTCGATCATCGGCGGGATATAGGGCTGGGCGTCACTCTCGCCGAGCCAGATATCAAAGCTGACATTGAGGTTCCCGTAGTTTTTCTTGAGGTCCGCCACGGACACGCGCATAATATGCGCCCACAGGGCCCGGCAGCCCCGGTCGCCCTGCTGCAGCTTCGCCGTCGCCGCGTGGGCTTCGGCGGCAAAGGCCGCGTCCTGCTTGCTCTTGGCCGAGGCAGTGGGATAGATCTCCTCCAGCTCAGAGATGGTGAAGGGGGCCTCTGCCGGGTATTCCCCGGTGAAATGCTCGTCAAAATACGGCAGTTCCGGCTGGCGGCAGCGCAGCTCTGCGATGATCAGGCCCATCTGCAGGCCCCAGTCGCCCATGTGGATATCGCCGGTGACGTCATTGCCAAAATAGCGGTAGATGCGCTTGATGCTCTCGCCAATGATCGCGCTGCGCAGGTGCCCGACGTGCAGCGGCTTTGCCACATTGGGGCCGCCGTAGTCGATCACGACCTTGCGGGGCGCAGCCTCCGGCGCCAGGCCGAAGTGGGGCGCGGCCTGCATCTCGCGCAGGTAATCCCGCAGGTAGGCGCCGGACAGCTTCAGGTTGATAAACCCGGGCATGCAAGCGTCCACGGAAGAAAACATCTCGCTGCCCGCAAGCGCCTGGGCCACCGCCTGGGCGATCTTGATGGGCGCGGTTTTATATTGTTTGGCGGCAGGCAGGCTGCCGTTACACTGAAATTCGCAAAGATCCGGCCGGTTTGAGACGGTGACCTTCCCATAGGCTGCGTCAAACCCAGCGGCGGCAAAGGCCGCGGAGACCTCGGCGGAAATCAGATCGACTAGTTTCGTCATAGCTTCTGCTCTCCTTTGTGCTGTTCCATCGGTATTACAGTTATCATACCAAAAAGCGCCCCTTTTGTACAGCGAAAATTCAGAAAAACCACCGGACGCTCCAGCTTGCCAGCAAAAACCCCGTCAGATCCGCAAGGAGCGCCGCCGGAATGGCATAGCGGGTCTTATGCACCCCCGCTGCGCCGAAATAGATGCAGATCGTATAAAACGTCGTCTCCGTCGAGCCGAGCATCACGGCCGCGGTCAGGCCGATGGGGGAATCCGGGCCGTACTGGGTGATGAGCGACGCGCCGACGGCCAGGGCCGCGCTGCCGGAAATGGGCCGGATCAGCACGAGGCCCAGCGTCTGGGGCGGGATGCCCGTCCAGGCAAGCACCGGGCCGAGAAACCGCTCCAGCAGCTGCACCGCCCCAGCCGCCTGGAGCATCTGCACCGCCGTCAGCAGGACGATAAGCGCCGGGGCAATGTGCGCCAGCATCCGCAGACCGTCCGCCGCGCCCCGCACCATCAGGCCATAGCTGTCGGCCCGCTTGCGCAGGCTGTAGCAGCTGGCCCCTAGTAACAGCAGCGGGACGACGGCATCCGTCAGCGCCGCCATCGGGCAAACAGCCCCGCCGCCAGCAGCCCGACGGTGACAGACCCGAGAGACGTGAGCCAGACGGCAGGCAAAATCGCAAAGGGCCGGGCAGCCCCGGCAGATGCACGCAGCGCGGCGACCGTCGTCGGAAGCAGCTGGATGGACGCGGTATTCAGCACGATCAGGCGGCACATCTCATCCGACGCCGCCGCACCACCCCCGGACAGCTGGTGCATCCGCTGCACGGCGGCGATCCCCAGCGGCGTGGCCGCATTGCCCAGGCCCAGGAGATTGGCTGTGAAATTCCCGCTGATCTTCTCCAGCGCCTGTGCATCCCGGGCGGCAACAGGGAACAGGCGGCCCAGCAGCGGCCGCAGCAGCGCCGCCAGTTTCGCCGAAAGGCCGCTGCCCTCCAGCACCGCCGCCAGCCCGGCCCACAGGCACAGGGGCCCTGCCAGAGAAAGGCAGAGCTGCGCGCCCTGCTCCGCTCCAGCCATCGCCGCGGCAGAGACCGCGCCCAGCTGCCCGGAGATCGCCCCTGCCAGCACCGCCAGCAGCAGCATCCCGCTCCAGATCCACGCCATCGCCATATTGCATACCCCCTGCCCTACCCTATGCCCCGCCCCGGCGGGACATGCATTTTTCATTGACAAGCCGTCGCGGCGCGATTATACTAAAGATAGGAATTTACTAGGGATTTTCCCGGAAAGCGTGATTTTATGAAGAAATTGTTCCGTGCAATGCTGAGTGAGCTGCAGCAGGGCCGCAATGTTGTGCTGTGCAGCATCATCGCCTCTTCCGGGTCGACCCCCCGGGGGACGGGTGCAAAGATGGCCGTGTTTGAAGACGGCTCTACATTGGGGACCGTCGGCGGCGGCGCCGTCGAATACCACACCGAGCTGCTGGCCCGCGAGATTCATAAGATCCGTCAATCCCAGTCCAAGGGCTTTTTGCTGACGAAAAATGATGTGGCGGACATCGGCATGATCTGCGGCGGCGCCGTGACGGTCTACTTCCAGTTTCTGGACGCTGCAAAGCCGGAGACGACGGCGCTCATCTCCCATATCCTGACCCTGCTGCAGACCAATGCCAACTCCTGGCTGATTCTGGCCATGCGGGACGGCTGTGTCTGGTCCATGGGCACCTATGATGAGAAAAATGGCCTGCAGTATACCGATGCGCTGACCCTGGAGCAGCTGCAGCCGATGCTGCAAAATCGCGCCGTATTGCAGCAGGGGCCGCTCAGCTTCTATATTGAGCCTTTGGTCGTTGCCGGGACGGTCTATGTTTTCGGCGGCGGGCATGTCTCCCAGGAGCTGGTGCCGGTCCTGAGCCATGTGGATTTCCGCGTCGTCGTCTTTGAAGAGCGGCCCGAATTCTGCACGAAAGAGCGCTTCCCGACGGCGGTCGATACCGTCCTGGGCGACTTTGCAAAGATCAGCGAGAAAATCGAGATCAAGCCCTGCGATTATGTCGTCATCATGACCCGGGGCCACATGGCGGACCGGACGGTCCTCGCCCAGGCGCTGAAGGCGCATCCGGCTTACGTCGGCGTGATCGGCAGCCGGAAGAAGATCGCAAAAACAAACGAGCTTATGTGGGAAGCCGGGCTGACGAAGGAAGACACCGACCGGGTCCACGCCCCCATCGGCCTTGCCATCGGCGCAGAGACCCCGGCGGAGATCGCCATCAGCGTCGCAGGCGAAATGATCGCCTTCCGGGCCGGGCTGGAAGCTTGAACGTCTTTCTGACCGGGCCCCGGCAGATCGGGAAATCCACAGCGGTGCGGCGCTATCTGGCAGGCTGCGGCCTGCGCTATGGCGGCTTTTTCACCGCCTGGGGGCCGGACGACCGCCTGCATCTGCTGCGCGCCGCCGACCCGGACGCGCGCATGACCGCAGCGACTGCCGTCGCCCGCCGCGCAAGTACCCGGGTCCAGGCCGACGCGGCGGCCTTTGACCGCCTGGGCTGCCAGGCGCTGGAAGCACCGGCGCAGCTGCTGGTCCTGGATGAGCTGGGCTTTTTGGAGCGGGATGCCGCGGCCTTCCGCCGCCGCATCGAGCAGGTGCTGGACGGGCCAACGCCGGTCCTCGGCGTCGTGCGGCAGTCAGGCAGCTTGTTTTTGCCCGCGCTGCAAGCCCGGGCGGACACGGTCCTTTTGACCGTCACCCTGGAAAACCGGGACGCCATCCCAGCGCTGCTTTGCCAATATTTTCCGAAAGTCGCACCACAGCAATAGCAAAACGCAGAGGCCAAAATTTGGTCTCTGCGTTTTCGGCGCTTACAGCACCTTGACTTCAATATGATAGGAGATCGTCCCCAGTGGTTCGTTTTCGACATCGACGGCGTAGTCCAAATCGAACGCGCCGCCGTCCCAGTCCAGGTCCAGCTCCAGCTTCCGGGTCGTGACCCGGACCAGCAGCGCGCCCTCACCGATATCATACAGCGATTCGCTGGCGCCGCCGGGGGTAAACTCCAGGGCCATCTCCACCGCTCCGGTGCGGATCAGCGCAATGCGCCCCTCGCGCAGGCGGAATGTCGTCGTCGTGCCCTCCATGCCGGTCAACTCGCTCTCCTCATAGTGGACATCAAAGCCCCCCTCGACGCGGCAGAGCTTCCCTGCTGTCTTTAGCTCTACCTGCTCCGGCTCCTCGCCGTAGGTCGTATGGATGCCGGAGATGGAGAGGATCACATCCCGGGTCTGTTGTTCCAGCTCTGTCTTCACGCGTCGGCCTCCATGGCGCACGCCAGCAGCTGGTCGATCAGCTCCGTGCAGGCAATGCCGCTGGCCTCAAACAGCTTCGGGTACATGGAGATCGACGTGAAGCCCGGGATCGTATTGATCTCATTGAAGACGACCGCATCCCCCTGGTAGGTGACAAAGAAATCCACCCGGCTCAGCCCCTGGCAGCCGATGGCCTGATAGACCCGCACCGCCGTCTCCCGGACCTGCTCGGCGGCCTCATCGCTGATGCGGGCAGGGATCAGAGTCCTGGATTGCTCGGAGAGATATTTTGCGTCGTAGCTGTAAAACTCTGCACCGGCGTCGATCTCGCCGCAGACGGACGCCACCGGCGTATCATTGCCCAGCACAGCGACCTCGACCTCGTGGCCATCAATAAACTCCTCAACCAGCACCTTGCGGTCAAACCGCAGGGCCTCGACCAGCGCCGCCTGCAGCGCCGCCCGGTCCTTCGCCTTGGAGACGCCGACGGAAGAACCCGTCCCGGCGGGCTTGACAAATACGGGGTAGGCAAAGTGGGCCTCCAGCCGGTCCAGCAGCTCCTCCGGGTGATGGGCAAAGGCGGCATCTGTCACCAGTTCCCAGCCCGCCTGGCGGACCCCGGCGCGGTCGGCCACCAGCTTGGTCATGCTCTTATCCATGGCGATGGCAGAAGCCGCCACGTGGGGCCCGACGTAGGCGATCCCCGCCAGCTGCAGCAGGCCCTGGACCGACCCATCCTCGCCGTTTTCCCCGTGGAGCACCGGGAAGACGACGTCGATATGCTGGCGCACAACACTGTCGCCCTCAAAGATCAAAAGGCCCTGCCCCCGCACCGGCGAGATCGCCGCGGGGCGGTTATCCGGGTGATCCTGCCAGGTCTGGGCGGGCAGCTCGCGGTAATCCGTCCCGGCGTAATAGAGCCACTGCCCGGCCCGGGTGATGCCCACTGGCACGACATGATATTTTTCCCGGTCAATATTGTTCAAAATGCATTCTGCAGAGCGAAGCGATACCTCATGCTCCGGCGACATGCCGCCAAACAGGATGCAAACTGTCTGCTGCTTCATAAAAAGCTCCTCTTTCCACGGAAAGTTTTATCTTCTCTATCATATGCGATTTGCCCCGGGAAAACAAGATAAATTTTCACAGAATCGTTTTTTTAGTAGAATTTAGCGCCGGATTCGTGTATAATACAATAGTAGGCGAAACGAGATGCAAGGGCCGGGCATTTTGTTTCGTGATTGTTTTCCCTGCTGCCGCAAGGCCCGCTGGCAGCAATGCGAAAGGAGGCCAGTACAATGCAGGTAAACCTTACGACGAAAGAATTCCGGCGGCTGCTGGACCTGGTCTATATTGGCAACTGGGTCCTCAATTCCATCCGCGGCTCAGACCGCTTCTCGGATTATGATCAGGTCGAAAGCAAGCTGTTCGGCCTGTGCCGCGGCACCCCTTTGGATGAGCTGGCCGAGGTCTGGGACGGCAATGTGGTCCCCAGCCGCGCATTCAACGACGGCGGCATTCAAGAGGCCATTGTAAATTATGAGGACGCCGTCTTCTTCGACGTGCTGGCTGAGGAGCTGGCGCGCCGGGATATGGGCTACCCCCAGATCACCCGCGAGAATTACGACGACCTGGTCGGCCGGATGGAGGACTATCTGGAAGAGTTCGAAGCCCACGGCACAGATAACATCGTCGTCGAAGCCATTGACGCTTCTTAATCACCCTGAAAAACAGCGCCCCGCCCCCGGCAGGGCGCTCTCTTTCTACGAAAAGCCAAAAACGACCGATGCATGGGCTCCATGCACCGATCGTTTTTCTGTTTAAAGGATTGTAAGCTCAGAGCTTTGCAACATCCGCGTCTGTCAGGACGGGAATGCCGGCATCCTGCAGGACCTGCTCTGCCTGGGCGTTATCCTGCACCCGGAACACGACGTAAGCGTGGCCTTTATCGGCAGCGGTGAAGGCGTAGAGATATTCCATATTGATCTCCTTGGCCGCCAGGACCTCCAGGACCCGGGCCAGGCCGCCCGGCTCGTCCGTCAGGGCGACGGCGATGACGTCCGTCACCTTCGCGATGGCCTCCGTCTCCCGCAGGAGCGCAGCGGCCCGCTCGGTGTCGTTCACGATCAGGCGCAGGATGCCGAAATCCTGCGTATCGGCGATGGACATCGCCCGCAGGTCGATCCCCTGCTTGGCCAGAAACGTCGTGATATCGGAGAGGGCGCCTTTTTTATTGTCCACAAAGACAGACAGCTGTTTGATTGCCATAAGTACTTCCTCCTTCGTTCTGCCGGAACGGCTCAGTCGTGCAGCTTGCGCTTGTCGATGACGCGCACTGCCTTGCCTTCGCTGCGGGTGATGGATTTCGGCGCCACCAGGTGGACCTTCGGGCCGATGCCCAGCATGGCGCGGATGGCAGCCTCCAGGGCCTTCTCCCGGGCGGCGTGGGCCTTGACGGTATCGTCAAACTGCTCAGGGGCCATCTCGACGTTGATATCCAGCGTGTCCGAGTTGTTGACCCGGTCTACCAGGATCTGATAGTTGGAGCTGTAGCCCTCCTTGAGCAGGACCGTCTCAATCTGGGACGGGAAGACGTTGACGCCGCGGATGATCATCATATCATCGCTGCGGCCCATGGGCTTGTGCATCCGGACGTGAGTCCGGCCACAGGTGCATTTTCCCCGGGTCAACATGCAGATATCCCGCGTACGGTAGCGGATGACGGGGAAGGCTTCTTTGTCCAGGCTCGTGAAGACCAGCTCGCCCTTGCTGCCCTCGGGCAGGACCTCGCCGGTGTCCGGGTCGATGATCTCGGCAATGAAATGGTCCTCATTGATGTGCATCCCCGCCTGGGCCTCGCACTCAAAGGCGACGCCGGGTCCGCAGATCTCGGTCAGGCCGTAAATATCATAGGCCTTGATGCCCAGGGAGTTCTGGATATCCTGACGCATCTCCTCCGTCCAGGGCTCTGCGCCGAAGATACCGGCCTTGAGGTAGTTATCCTCCGGCTTATAGCCCTTTTCCTTCAGCGTCTCGCCGATATAGGCGGCGTAGGACGGGGTACAGCAGAGGATCGTCGATTTAAGATCCATCATAAACTGAATCTGCCGGTCGGTGCTGCCGGAGGACATCGGCAGGGTCAGACAGCCGACCTTATGGGAGCCGCCATTGAGCCCGGCACCGCCGGTGAACAGGCCATAGCCATAGGAGATGTGGACCACATCCTCCTTTGAGCCGCCCGCAGCGACAATGGCGCGGGCACAACACTCTTCCCACATATCAATATCATTCTGGGTATAATACGCAATGACGCGCTTGCCCGTCGTGCCGGAGGTGGACTGGATGCGCACGCAGTCGGACAGGGGGCGGGCCAGCATACCATAGGGGTACGTCTCCCGCAGGTCTGCCTTGGAGAGGAACGGCAGCTTGTGCAGATCCTCCACGCTGTGGATATCCTCCGGCTTGACCCCGGCTTTGTCCATCAAGTCCCGGTAGTAGGGCACATCGGCATAGACATGCTGCACCGCCTTAACCAGCTTTTCCGATTGCAGCGCCCGGATCTGCTCCTCCGGCATTGTTTCGATCTCAGGTTGATAATAGTGTTTTTCGCTCATAGGATTACCTCTTTATACTATTCTATCTTTACGCTTCCTCTAACGCCTGCTTTGCAGGAACGACGGTTTTTTTATTATAGCACGTAAACATGGTTTCTGCATCCTTTGGGCAGGATTTTTGTGTCAGCAAACTGACGATAGGTACCAGAATTAGGCCGCCAATCATAGCAAATACGCCAGAATACAGGGAATTGGCAAAGACAAAACCCAGGAAACCGCCGGAAATGCTGATCCAGCCGACAGATTTGCACAGCTGCACGATCATCAGCCCAGCGCCGAAGATGAAGCACGCGGCGACAGACGCCCGGGTCGTCTTTTTCCAGTACAGGCCGTAGAGGAACGGCGCCAGGAAGGCCCCGGCCAGCGCGCCCCAGGAGACGCCCATCATCTGCGCGATAAAGACGACGTCCGACCAGATCGTATCCTTCAAGATCGCAATCACCGCGGACAGGGCGATGAAGAACACCACCAGCAGCCGCATGACCAGGATCTTCCGCTTCTCGCTCATGCCGCCCTTCCGCAGGGGCGCGACGACGTCCAACGTCAGCGTCGAGGAGGAGGTCAGCACCAGAGACGACAGAGTGGACATGGAGGCCGCCAGCACCAGCACGATGACGATGGCAATGATGACCGGGGAGAGGGTGCTGAGCATCGTCGGGATAATGGCGTCAAAGCCCTTGGCCGTGACCTCATCCTGCGTCATAAACAGCCGCCCAAAGCCGCCCAGGAAGTAGCAGCCGCCTGCCACGATAATGGCAAAGAACGTGGAAATGATCGTGCCCTTTTTAATGGCGTTCTCATTTTTAATGGCATAGAATTTGCCGACCATCTGGGGCAGGCCCCAGGTGCCAAGGCTTGTCAGCATCACGACGAAGAACAAGAACACCGGGTTCGGCCCCAGGAAGGAGGTGTATTCCCAGCCGCCCTGGCTGCCCTCAGCCAGCGCCTGCATCGAGGCCATCAGGCCGCCGTTGGTGTGAAGCACCGCCGCGATGACCGCGCAGATGCCGCCCAGCATGATAAGGCCCTGGATAAAATCGTTGATGGCCGTGGCCATATAGCCGCCGAAGATGACATAAACACCCGTCAGCACTGCCATGACCAGGATGCAGACCCAGTAGGGGATCTCAAACGCGCTGTTGAACAGGCTGGACAGGCCATTATACAGCGAGGCCGTGTACGGAATCAGGAAGACAAAGACAATGGCTGAGGCCGCGACTTTGAGCTTCTCCGAGCCATAGCGCTTGCCGAAGAAATCCGGCATCGTCTTGGAGTCCAGCGCCTGGGTCATGATGCGGGTCCGGCGGCCCAGAACGCTCCAGGCGAGCAGGGAGCCGATAAAGGCGTTGCCCAGGCCGATCCAGGTGGACGATACGCCGAAATTCCAGCCAAACTGCCCGGCATAGCCGACGAAGATGACGGCGGAGAAATACGATGTGCCATAGGCAAAGGCTGTCAGCCACGGGCCGACGGAGCGGCCGCCCAGAACAAAGCCATCGACATTCGACGTGTGCTTCCGGCAATAGACGCCGACACCGATCATTAGGGCAAAGAAGCAGACCAGCAGCGTCACGGTTAAAATTTTCGCAGTCATAGGGGTTCCTCACTTTTCTCTCTTATGGGGTCAATGGGTCGTCTCTGTTTCAACCAGCCGCGCGCCGCAATAGCGCTCCCGCAGCTTGGGTTTTTCGATCTTGCCCGTCGGGTTCCGGGGAACGGTCGTAAAGATGATCTTCCGCGGGCGCTTGTAGCGGGGCAGCTCCAGGCAGAATTGATTGATCTCGTCCTCCGTGCAGGTGACGCCCTCTTTCAATTCAATGATCGCCGCCGCGATCTCGCCCTGCCGCTTATCCGGCAGGCCGATGACGGCGACATCCTTGATCTTGTCATAAGCCCGCAGGAAGTTTTCGATCTGCACCGGGTAGAGGTTTTCACCGCCGCTGATGATGACGTCCTTCTTTCGGTCGACAAGATAGAGGAAGCCGTCCTCATCCTCCCGGGCCATATCGCCAGTCAGCAGCCAGTCGCCCTTGAGGATCTCTTCCGTCGCGGCGGGGTTTTTATAGTAGCAGCGCATGACGCCCGGACCCTTGACAGCCAGCTCACCGACCTCGCCCTGGGGCACCGGCTGGCAGTGGTCATCAACGATCTTCGTCTCCCACAGGTAGCCCGCCTTGCCGATGGCGCCGACTTTGTCGATATTCTCTACACCCAGGTGGACACAGCCGGGTCCGATGGACTCGGACAGGCCGTAGTTCGTATCATACTCATGATGCGGGAAGACTTTTTTCCACCGGCGGATCAGGCTCGGCGGGACCGGCTGCGCGCCGATGTGCATCAGCCGCCACTGGTCCAGATGATACTCTTCCAGCTTCAGATCGCCCCGGTCGATGGAATCCAGAATATCCTGGACCCACGGCACCAGCAGCCAGACGATCGTCGCCCGCTCGTCGGAGACAGTCTGGAAGATCCACTCCGGCTTGACGCCCCGGAGGAGCACCGCCTTGCTGCCGGAGATCAGGCTGCCAAACCAGTGCATCTTCGCGCCGGTATGGTACAGCGGCGGGATACAGAGGAAGACATCGTCCCGGGTCTGGTGATGGTGATGCTGCTCGGTTATGCAGGAGCTGACCAGCGCCTTATGCCGGTGCAGGATCGCCTTGGGGAAGCCCGTCGTGCCGGAAGAGAAGTAAATGGCCGCATCATCCTCGTCCCGCAGCTCGACCGGTGGAACCGTCGTGCTGCAGTAATAGGTCATCTGGGCGTAATTGTCAGCGTAGTCCGGCGTCTGGGCCTGGTCACCGACGAAGAAGTAGTTGTCGACCTTCAGATTGGCCCGGACCTGGTTCAGCCGGTCGATAAACTCCGGGCCGAATACCAGCATCCGCACATCCGCCAGGTCCAGGCAGTATTCGATCTCGTCACCGGTGTAGCGGAAATTCATCGGCACCGCCAGCGCGCCCGTCTTCAAAATGCCGAAATAGATCGGCAGCCAGTCGATGCAGTTCATCAGCAGAATCGCGACCTTATCGCCCCGGCGGATGCCCCGGGTAAACAACAGATTGGCAAACCGGTTGGCCGCCACATCAAACTGCTTCCAGGTGATCTCCCGGCGGTAGCGTTCTTTGTTGGCCGCGGTCTCGATCAGGTTATACTCCCGCCAGGTCAGATTCGTCGCCGGTTGGTTGGCCGGGTTGACCTCCACCAGGGCAACATCATTGGGATAGATGCGGGCGTTTCGCTCCAAAAAATCAGTAATGGGCATATGGAACATTCTCCTTCTTTCTTTTTCGCTGCCCCAGGCAGCGGACAAATGCAGTAATTCAGCCTCCCCCGCGAATCCGCCGGGCATACAAAAAACGCCCGCCGTGCCACAAGCACAGAGGGCGTCAAAAAAACGCGGTACCACCTCAGTTTACAGCGCCCTTACAGGCGCCGCCTCAACGGGCACAGACATGCCCTGCTGGAATAACGGCCAGCAGCCGACGCAGCCTTGGCAGCCCGCAGCACGGGCCTGTGTTCAGTGCGCAACTCACAGAGGGTATTCCTCCTGCCCAGCCATCCGCCTTGCACCACCCGGCGGCTCTCTGCACAGCTTTTGGGACAGGACTACTTGTCTCCGGTCATCGTCTTTCTTTTTTAATTTAAATGGCTAAATTATCAAGGGAAATTATACTATATTTGATACCACACATTTTCCCATTTGTCAATTCCTTTTTTGCGCCATCCCCAATTTTTTCACGCTGCCGTCCAACTCCCCGGAATGCCTAGGAGCGGCCACTGTCGCCATCTCTTTTTATTGTGCACTTTTTTTCCGGCCAGCACTGGCTCCGCTGTGTTTTTGCCTGGGCAATGGGCTATTTCTTGTCGGAATCCACAAAAAAATTTTTTGGTCACGATTTCTCTTGCCAAATGGCTGCATTTTTTGTATACTACAAGCCGTACACAACATTTAGTGGTGTCACGCCACATTTTCATACTATATTTAGCTTTTGAAGAGGGAGAATGCGCAATCATGAAGATCATCAAACGAAACGGGTCGGAAGTCACCTTCGATATCACCAAAATTATCGCAGCCGTCACCAAGGCCAACGAAGTGGCCGAGGAAGCAGCCCGGATGACGCCACTGCAGATCCGCCGCATCGCGGAAAGCGTGGAGCTCGTCGCCCAGGAGATCGGGCGGACCCTGTCCGTCGAAGAGATCCAGGACCTCGTCGAGGCCCAGATCATGGCCCACGGCGCCTTTGAAGTCGCCAAGCTCTATATCACCTACCGCTATACCCGGACCCTGGTCCGCCAGTCCAACACCACGGATGACAAGATCCTCTCCCTCATCGAGTGCAACAACGAGGAAGTCAAGCAGGAGAACGCCAACAAGAATCCAACGGTCAACGCCGTCCAGCGCGACTATATGGCAGGCGAGGTCTCCAAGGACATCACCCGCCGCATTCTGCTGCCCCAGGAGATCGTCGAGGCCCATGAGGCCGGCATCATCCACTTCCACGACGCCGACTATTTCGCCCAGCATATGCACAACTGCGACCTGGTCAACCTGGAGGATATGCTGCAAAATGGCACCGTCATCTCCGGCACGCTGATTGAGAAGCCCCATTCCTTCTCCACGGCCTGCAATATCGCCACCCAGATCATCGCCCAGATCGCCTCGAACCAGTACGGCGGCCAGTCTATCAGCCTGACGCATCTGGCCCCCTTTGTCGATGTCAGCCGCCGCAAGATCCGTGAGACGGTCGAGCAGGAGATGCGTGATGTCGGCGTCAAGCCCACGGAGGAACAGATCTCAAAAATCGTCGAGGACCGGCTGCGCGACGAGATCAAGCGCGGCGTGCAGACGATCCAATACCAGGTCGTCACGCTGATGACGACCAACGGCCAGGCGCCGTTTATCACCGTCTTTATGTACCTGGGCGAGGCCAGAAATCCCCAGGAGAAGAAGGATCTGGCCGTCATCATCGAAGAGACGCTCCGCCAGCGCTACCAGGGCGTCAAGAACGAAAAGGGCGTCTGGATCACCCCGGCGTTCCCGAAGCTGATCTATGTTCTGGAGGAGGACAATATTACTGAGGACTCCCCCTACTTCTACTTGACCAAGCTGGCCGCCGAGTGTACCGCCCGGCGGATGGTCCCGGATTATATCTCGGAGAAAAAAATGCTGGAGCTCAAGGTGGACAAAAACGGCGAGGGCCACTGCTACACCTGCATGGGCTGCCGCAGCTTCCTGACCCCGTATGTCGACGAGAACGGCAAGCCAAAATATTACGGCCGCTTCAACCAGGGCGTTGTCACCATCAACCTGGTGGACGTCGCCCTGTCCTCCGGCGGCAGCTTCGATAAATTCTGGCGCATTTTCGACGAGCGCCTGGAGCTGTGTCACACCGCCCTAATGTGCCGCCACAACCGCCTCAAGGGGACCCTGTCCGACGCTGCCCCGATCCTGTGGCAGTACGGCGCGCTGGCGCGGCTTCCCAAGGGCGAACCCATCGACAAGCTGCTCTACGGCGGCTACTCTACCATCTCCCTGGGCTATGCCGGGCTGTATGAGTGCGTGAAATATATGACCGGCAAATCCCATACCGATCCGGCCGCCACGCCCTTCGCCCTGGAGGTCATGCGCCATATGAACGAGGCCTGCGCCACCTGGAAGGCCAAGCACAATATCGATTTCAGCCTCTACGGTACCCCCCTGGAATCCACGACCTATAAATTCGCCAAGTGCCTGCAAAAGCGGTTTGGCATGGTCCCGGGCATTACGGACAAGGCTTATATCACAAATTCCTATCACATCCATGTCACCGAAGAGGTCAACGCCTTCGAGAAGCTGGCCTTTGAATCCCAGTTCCAGGCCCTCTCCCCCGGCGGCGCCATCAGCTATGTCGAAGTGCCGAATATGCAGGATAATATCCCTGCGGTGCTGGAGGTCATGCGCTTTATTTACGACAATATTATGTATGCAGAGCTGAATACCAAGTCCGACTACTGCCAGGTCTGTGGCTACGACGGCGAGATCCAGATCCAGGAGGACGAGGACGGCAAGCTCATCTGGGTCTGCCCCAACTGCGGCAACCAGGACCAATCCAAAATGAACGTTGCCCGCCGCACCTGCGGCTATATCGGCACCCAATTCTGGAACCAAGGCCGCACCCAAGAGATCCGCGAACGCGTCCTGCACCTGTAAGCAAGGCCCATCGCCAAACGCTGTGTGCCTCCCCAAACGCTGTGTACCCGCGCCCCCCAATTAGGGACCCACATTACCAAAATCTGTGTGCCCCCTATGCGGGCACACAGATTTTCCTTGCATTTTTTGATCTGCCCATGGTATAATGCAATTGTACCCGGGTGTAGCGAAGATGGTATCGCGCTTGATTTGGGTTCAAGAGACCGGGCGTTCGAATCGCCCCACTCGGACCAAGCAGCCTCTGAAATCATGGATTTCAGAGGCTACTTTTTATGCTTTGTCGATTAGAGCCGCAGGATTTGCGTTGCGTATTTGATCTGTCGGATTGATCAAATACCCAAAATCTGTTTGATCTCTGCAAGATTTTCGGCAAAATAGATCCCCTCCTGCCGCGCCTTGGAGGACAGGCCGGTTTCGATCATGTGATCCAGAAGGGCTTTCAGGTCATTATAATAGCCGTTCAAATTATAGAGAATACAGGGCGCGTTCAAGTGTTTCAGGGAGACTTTTGACATGACCTCTGTGATCTCCTCCAATGTCCCTGTTCCGCCGGGAAACGCGAGAAAGGCGTCGCCCAGCTCGATCATCTTCTTTTTGCGCTGGGCCATATCCTTGGTCACGATCAGCTGCGTCAGGCCATCGTGCTGCACTTCCTCTTTGATAAAAAACTCCGGCTCCACCCCGGTCACCTCGCCGCCGGCAGCCAGAACACTGTCGGCGATCACGCCCATCAGGCCGGATTTTGAGCCGCCATAGACAAGCGCATTTCCACTGCTGCCGATCCACGTTCCCAATTCCTGCACTGCCTTTCGCAGACAGGGGTCATTCCCTTCGTTTGCGCCAAGATAGACGGTAATATTCATACGCGTTCCTCCGTATTTGCTAAGACTTTTTTCTCTAAAACCGCCGCTCGGCGCCCACCCAAAAACAGGATCGCAGCCCAGAAAAGTGTTCCAACCATGCAGCACTACGACGCGCTTTCAGAACGCATATGCTCCCATTCGCGCAGGATCCCTAGAAGCTCTGGTGTCAGACGCTGGCGGCACTCTGCTTTCAATTCCTCCGGCACGCCATAGAAGGCCTCGGCGATGCTGCCGGTAATGGCGGCAAGGGTATCGCTGTCACCCCCGAGGGATACCGCCGTGCGGAGGGCGTCCTCAAAATCGGTACTTTCCAGAAACGCCGTGATGGCCTGCGGCACGGTCTCCTGGCAGCTTTCCACATGGTGGTAAGCCGGACGAATTTCGTCGCAAGAGCGGCTGAGATCATAGCCAAACGCGCGCACCACATACGCCCGGATCGCCGCCTTGCTGTGGCCAGTGCGGGCGAGAACGATCGCCGCAGCAGTCGCCTGCGCCCCTTTGATCCCCTCCGGGTGGTCGTGCGTTACCTCGGCGGTCAGCCGCGCCAGATGCAGCGCCTCCTCCATATCTGCCGCCAGCCATGCCGCGGGAGATACCCGCATGGCGCTGCCGTTTCCGTAGCTGTGATAGGGCTGTGGGTTCTCCTCGTAGAGCCATCCGAAAAAGTGCGTGCCATAGCCCTTGTCCGGATACATACGCCCCAGGCGCTGCATTTGGCGCACCAGCGCCGCTTTGATGGCAGCGTCCCCCTGGCTACGGGTATCCAGCAGCGCCTTTGCCACCGCTAAAGTCATTACCGTATCGTCGGTAAATTCGGAACGCGGGCGGAACAGCGGAAAGTCCTTTGTCTTGCAATTGTTGCAATCGAACTCATAGGGGCTGCCCACAATATCGCCCAGCATTGCGCCATATATGCCATACATACAGATCATCTCCCCCGCTTTTTTACATCCTCGTCGATACGGCGTTTCCATTCTGCACCGAGGGGTTTTGCTGCGCGGACGAGGCATACGGTCTCATGGAGGACCTCGTAGTTGAGCGCTGTGCCTGCCGCATCGCAGTTATAATTCACCGCGCGGTCCGCGCTGATGCCAAAACGGGCCGCCTCCTTCGCCGCGTCGATGTTTGCCCCCAGGAAGAGAAACTCCCAGCCGAATCTCTCCTTCTGCCGCTGGATCATGCGCCGCACGGTCTCGTAGTCATAGCAGCGGCTGGCGTTTTCGTAGCCATCTGTCGTGATGATAAACATCGTCTTTTCCGGCACGTCCTCTCTGCGGGCGTATTTCTGGATATTGCCGATGTGGTGGATGGCCCCGCCCACGGCATCCAGCAGGGCCGTGCAGCCGCGAGCGTAATATGCCTTCTCCGTCATAGGCGGCACTTTGTCAAGCGGCAGGCGGTCATGGAGGACCACGCTCTCGTTGTCAAACAGCACGGTGGAAACCAGCGCCTTGCCCTTTTCCTTCTTCTGCTTGGCGATCATGGCGTTAAAGCCGCCGATGGTGTCCTTCTCCAGCCCCGCCATGGAGCCGCTGCGATCCAGGATAAAAACCAATTCTGTCATGGTGAAACCCCTCCTTTGTTTGATGACGCTTTGATTTTAGCGCATCCGAAGGAGGGTTTGGTCGCCTGCCGGGCGACATTGATCCGGTTTTCTGCGCGTCATACAGGAGCGCACACGCTTTTTTCACAAGCTCGGAATCGTATATGCTAGAATCACGCCCCCAACAGGCTCTGGTCAAAGGCAAACAATGCCTCGTTGATCGCAAAAATATCGTACTTCTTCTGCCCGATGAAATACTCGATGATGACGTCAAACTTACTGCTGCTGCTCAACGCATAGCCTGCACGGGCGATGAAGTCGCGGGTCTCCTCCAGATCCAGCTCCAGCGCAATGGCAAACGCGATGGCCGTAGGTTTGGAGGGCTGATAGCCCGGGTTTTTGCGAATCTTGGAGAACAGCTTGCGATCCACATTGGCTTTCTTGTAGATCTCAGAATCCTTTTTGCCGCTGCGGTCGATCAGCTTCAGCAGCGTCTCCGAGAAGCTGGCATCCAGATGCGCCAGCAGGTCATCCAGCCCACCGGCCGCTGCGCAAGCCATCTGCGGCGCAGACGGCGCATTCATACAGACGGCTTTGGGCTAACACAAAAGGGGGCTTCCTTGGCGCAGGCGCTCTGTGGCATCGTTGTGCGCGTCCGCATAGTGGTCGTCAATATACGCGGCGATATCGGCAAACAGCTTGCCGCTGATCTGATAAGCCTTGCGATCAAAAACGACCAGGTAAACTGTCATGTCATTGCAAAGCAGGAATTCTCCAATGGTGTCCACCGCCACGCGGAGGGCCTGATCCTTGGGATAGCCGAAGGCGCCGGAGGAGATCAGTGGGAACGCTACCGTCTTGCAGCCGCGCGCTTTGGCCAGCGCAAGGCTAGCCCGGTAGCAGGAGATCAGCTGCGCCTGCTCACCGCAGCTGCCGCCGCGCCACACGGGGCCGACGGTGTGGATCACATATCGGCAAGGCAGGCGGTATGCCTTGGTGATTTTGGCATCGCCAGTCTTGCAGCCGCCGAGACGCCGACAAGCGGCCAGCAGCTCTGGCCCCGCCGCCCGGTGAATGCAGCCATCTACGCCGCCCCCGCCCAGCAGCGTTTCATTGGCCGCATTGACGATGGCGTCGACCTTCATTTCTGTGATATCATTGCGAACGATTTTAAGCGGCATTTTCTCACCACCGATCCATAAACCCCTATTTTAGCGGGCAATCCCGATGGGTTAAGTATATAATGCTCAGGCCGCAAAAGCAATCCCCGTTCTATTTTTGCGCGTTGTATTCGTTCTCCCTATGCCGCGCACAGAGGTATAGAGCTTCTGATTGACAAGTCGTCATTTTTCTGGTAGAATTATCAATATACATCATACAATATGTAACAAGCAATCCCCCGCAAAGCGAAAGGAGGCAGACAATGGCGCCGAAGAACAAATTTACCAAAGAAGAGATGACCGAAGCCGCGCTGCGGGTCGTGCGGGCAAAAGGCCTCGACGGGCTGACCGCGAAGACAATGGCCGACGCCCTCGGGACCTCCACGCAGCCGATCTTCACGGGCTTTGGTTCCATGGACGGCGTCAAGCAAGCCGTCTACGCTGCCGCAGTGCGTGTATACGACCGCTATACAGATGCCGGCCTGCAGGAGAAGATCCCGTTTCTCGGCGTCGGGATGCAATACATTCGGTTTGCACGGGAAGAACCGGCGCTTTACCGGCTCCTGTTTTTGACCAAGGCCCAGGGGCAGGCCTGCAGCGCCATGCAGTCGATGCAGCATTTACAAGCGCTCGTCCGGCCGACGCTGATGCGAATCTATCAGATCACCGCCGAAGAAGCCGACCTGTATTTCCGCGACCTTTGGTTCGTCGTGCATAGCCTGGCGACACTGATCGTGACCGGCGATTGCCCTTATTCTGACCAGGAGATTGGGCAGATCTTGACCGGCGTCAGCCTCAGCATCTGCAGATCCATCAAAGAGATCCCTGGCTTTGCGGCGGGCACCTTTGACCGCGACGCAGCCTTCCGCGCATTGCTCCGCCAAGAAACCGAGGCGATTTAACGTGATAGAGAGTGGGAACACCAAAATAGATTGGCTCCGCTGCCCCAAATGCGGCGGCAAAACAAGGACGCAGCTCCGCCCGCACACGGTACTGGAAGACTTTCCCCTCTTCTGCCCGAAGTGCAAATACAGCTGCGTGATTCGTTTCAAACAGAAAAAGCTGGAAGAGATTCGTACGCCAGACGCTTAGACGCAGCGCAACCCGAGGCCATCGGCTTGCGCTGCGCCTTTTCTTTATCGTCAACGGCAATGCTTGATTTTTAGGAGGTACTCAAATGAATGAGAGAAAAAATACCGTGATCTACGTCCACGGCAAAGGTGGCACAGCGGCGGAAGCCGCGCATTATCAGTCCCTCTTTCCGGGTCAGAACGTGATCGGCTTGGCCTACCACGCCCAGACTCCGTGGGAAGCCAAGGCGGAATTCCCGCCCTTTTTCGCCCAGCAGCGGGCGTGCTGCGCGCACCTGACCCTTGTGGCCAATAGCATCGGCGCGTTTTTTGCCCTATCCTCGCTGGATGAAACGCTGGTAGACGAAGCCTATCTGATCTCCCCTGTCGTGGACATGGCCCAATTGATCGGCCGCATGATGCAATGGGCAAATGTGACCGAGCAGGCGCTGGAAGAAAAGCGGGAGATCCCCACAGAATTTGGCGAGACGCTTTCCTGGCCCTATCTATGCTATGTGCGGGCGCACCCAGTCGCATGGCGCGTCCCCACCCGCATCCTGTATGGGGAGCGGGATCCTCTGACGCCGCTAGAGACGATCGCGGACTTTGCAAAGAAAACCGGCGCGGCGCTGACCGTCATGCCCGGCGGCGAGCACTGGTTCCATACGAAAGCCCAGATGCAGTTTTTGGATGCGTGGATCACCAATTCCCGCGGAGCATGCGAACCCCTGCCCCCGGCAGAATAGCCTCGCCCCTTGGCCCCCGCTTTGCGGATCTTCCCCTTCCATCCCACAGGCTTATGGCCAAGGCCCCGGCGCCGAACCCCGTTACTTTTTGCTTCGGCGAACGGGTTTCCCCTGCAGCTTCCGCAATTGACTGTCCACTGCGCCCGGCGTGCGCTTGAGAAGGTTTGCGATCTTGTAAATGCCGTACCCCTTCTGGTGCATTTGGCACAACTGCTGGTCCTCCGCCTTGCTCCATGGCTCACCGCTGCGCGGATATTTCTTCTCATTCAACGCGCGGGTTTCCGCCCGAGCCATCCGCTGTTCTGCTTTCAACCGGAAAAGGTACTGCGCATTGGACTCGATCGTGCAATGCGCCAGGATTTCGAGCAATGCGTTTTGGATCTCCTCGTCGGCGCAGCTGTCCTGCTGCGGCAGCGCCATACCGCTGCGCGGGTCGATCCCCTTGCTCAGATTTTCTACCATCGTTCTTGCAAGAAATGGGTCCATACGATTTGCTCCCCTCTCTGCTCCCTAGCCCCTGTATGCGTCCTGCGCCGCAGCCTTGGCCGCAGTGCGCGTTACACCGTTGTCTATTATGGTAGCATATTTTTTGATACAAAGCAACGAATTCTCTGTTTTCCACAATATCCGTGCCTATCAGCACAGATATCTCGTGTTCCTTTCAATGTGCCGCATCGCCAGGCGTCCGCGGGGTATAACGTCTGAAGCGTCAAAAATTGCGCAAGTGGCTGCACTTGCGCATTTTTCCTTTGCCTGGTACAATGGAGAAAATATTTGCGAGAAGGAGGGCCCCAGATGGTCCGTGAGATTTGTAAAGATCAATTTTTTCTTGCCCAAAAGGCAGCGCCCGCAACCTTGGACGACCTTCCTGTCGCGCAGGACCTGCTCGATACGCTGGCCGCCCACCGAGAAGGCTGCGTCGGCATGGCGGCCAATATGATCGGCGTGAACAAGCGCATCATCGCTTTCGACCACGAGGGCAAGTATCTGGTCATGTTCAACCCCGTCATCGTCAAGCAGTCCGGTCCATATGAAGCAGAAGAGGGCTGCCTGTCTCTGACCGGCGTCAGAAAAGCAAAGCGCTTCCAGACCATCAAGGTGCAGTGGCAGAACGAAAAATTCCAGCAAAGATGCAAAACCTTCACCGGCTGGACGGCGGAGATTATCCAGCATGAGATCGACCATTGCGAAGGAGTTTTAATATGATCTTTTCCTTTTCCGGCACTGGCAACAGCAACTATGTCGCCCAGCGCATCGCAGACGCCTTGGGCGAGCCACTGCTCTGCATGAACGACCGCATCAAATCCGGCGACACCGCACCGGTCGAGACCGGTGCGCGGCTTGTCCTCGTCACGCCAACCTACGCCTGGCGTATCCCGCGCATTGTCCGTCACTGGCTGCAAAAGACAAAGCTCCCAGGGGCACAGCAGGTGTGGTTCATCATGACCTGCGGCAGTGAAATTGGAAATGCCGAAAAATATAACCGGGCGCTCTGTCAGGCAAAAGGCCTCGACTACATGGGCACGGCGCAGATCGTTATGCCGGAAAATTATATCGCCATGTTCCAGGCCCCGCAGGCCGACGAGGCGCGCCAAATCGTGGAAGCCGCCGCGCCGCATATCGACCGCGCCATCGCCGCCATTCGAGCGGGCCGGTCCTTCGCCCCGCCCCGCAGGAGCCTCTATGACCGCTTCATGAGCGGGCCGGTGAACCCCATCTTCTACGCCTGCTGCGTCAAAGCCCGCGCATTTTCCGCCGCAAGCGCCTGCATTAGCTGCGGCCAGTGCGCCCAGCGCTGCCCCACCAATAACATCACCCTGCAAGGCGGCAAGCCCGTCTGGGGCAATGCCTGCACCCACTGCATGGCCTGCATCTGCTACTGCCCCACTGAAGCTATCGAGTACGGCAAAAAGAGCCACGGTAAGCCCCGGTATCATTTCGAAGCGCTGTAAAAAATACTGCGATACGCAGCATCACGCCGAATAAACCCACCGCGCATCATTCCGCCGCGCCGGCCTGGGATCGAACCAGCAGCAGCATGGCCTGGAATTCTGTGGTCAGCATCTGGCCGAGCTGCGCTTCTGAAAATTGGCACATCCGGGTCGCGCACAGCGCGCCGACGCCAAACGTGTAGATCCAAACCGTTTCAAACAGACGCCGGGCCTCTGCTTGTGTCAGGTGATACGTCTCCTGGATCAGCCCGATGCAGGTCCGCGCCGCGGGGCCAAGCGCACCGAAGACATCGTCAAAACTGATGGCGTTGCAGTTCTCCTGCATAAAAAGGAGCTGATACAGCTTCGGTTCCCTCGCGCCAAACAGCACCATCTGCATCCCCACCTGCTTGAATAGCGGCATATCGGGCAATTTCTGCTCTGCAAACTGCTCAAACCGGTGCATCGCGGCGTCCCGTACAGCATCGTGCACCTCTTTCATGCTGCGAAACACCGTAAAGATCGGGCGGGCAGAGCTGCCGAGCGCATCCCCCAGCTCCTTGGCGGTCAGCGCTTCGACCCCTTTTTGCGAGACGAGATCCAGGGCGGTCTGTACGATCTCTTCCCTTGTAAATTTCGGTTTCGGCGGCATAGGCATGTGCTCCCCTTTTTGAAATAATCGTTTTACATCGTTTGTTTTACATCTGTTATTTTTATAATAAGCACTCGGCTCCCGCTTGTCAAGCAGGAGCCTTGCTTTTTGCGCAGCAGGTTTCCCCGTCCGGTACATCTAACGATTGGCAGAAATAGTTGCATTTTCCTACCGTTGGCATTATCATAACGCCAGAAGGACCCATGGTCCAGCCGGTGCGGCGTCATTTTTGCGGGGCGCTGCGCGTTTTTCTCAGGAGGGAGCAAGCATGATCGACAAAATGCTGATTCGTGGCGCTAAAGTCCACAATCTGAAAAATATTGACGTGGACATTCCGCTGTATCAGATCGTCGGCATCGCGGGCGTGTCTGGGTCCGGCAAGTCCTCGCTGGCGCTGGGCGTCCTGTACGCCGAAGGGTCGCGCCGGTATTTGGAAGCGCTATCCACCTACACTCGCCGCCGGATGACGCAGGCGGCCAAAGCGTGCGTGGAGGAGGTTCTGTACATCCCCGCCGCGCTGGCGCTGCACCAGCGGCCCGGCGTTCCTGGGATCCGCAGCACCTTCGGCACGGGGACAGAGCTTTTAAACAGTCTGCGCCTTCTCTACTCCCGGCTCGCCAGCCACCGCTGCCCCAACGGGCATTATCTGCCGCCGTCGCTGCAGGTCGCCGCCGGGAAGGCGCTGTGCTGCCCTGCCTGCGGGGCGCGTTTTTATGCGCCGTCGGCTGAGGAGCTGGCGTTTAATTCCCAGGGCGCATGCCAGACCTGCGGCGGTACCGGCCGCATCCGCACCGTCGACCTGGCGTCACTGGTGCCGGACGACAGCCTGACCATTGACGGCGGCGCCGTCGCCCCGTGGAACACCCTGATGTGGTCCCTGATGACTGACGTCTGCCGGGAGATGGGCGTTCGCACTGACGTCCCATTCCGAGCGCTGACCGACCGGGAGAAGGACATCGTTTTCTACGGCCCTGCGGAGAAAAAGCACATCTTCTATCACGCAAAAAACTCCAACCAGGCGGGCGAGTTGGATTTTACTTATTATAACGCCGTCTACACCGTGGAAAATGCCCTGGCCAAGGTCAAGGATGAAAAGGGCATGAAACGGGTGGAGCGCTTTTTAAAGGAGTCGCCCTGCCCGGACTGCCATGGCACGCGGCTTTCTGCCGCGGCGCGGGCGCCGAAGCTGCGGGGCCTCTCCCTAGATGAGGCCTGCACCATGACGCTCGCCGATCTGGCCGCCTGGGTACAGGGCATCCCGGCAAGCCTGCCGGAGGAAATGCGGCCCATGGCGGAGAGCATCTGCGCCGCCTTTCAGGGCACCGCCCGGCGGCTGCTGGACCTGGGCCTGGGCTACCTGACCCTGGACCGCGCCGCCGCGACGCTCTCGACCGGGGAGCGCCAGCGGATGCAGCTGGCCCGGGCCGTCCGCAACCGCACGACGGGCGTTCTCTATGTGCTGGACGAGCCAAGCATCGGGCTGCACCCATCTAATATCGTCGGGCTGACCGGCGTGATGCACGACCTGGTCGCCGACGGCAACTCTGTCATTTTGGTCGACCATGATACCCAGATCTTAAAAGAAGCAGACTGGATCGTCGAATTGGGGCCGGAGGCCGGGGCGAACGGCGGCCATATCATCGCCCAGGGGCCTGTCGCGGCCATCGCGGCAGACCCGGCCTCGCAAATCGGGCCATTCCTCGCCGGGCGGGCAGAGACGCAGCTGCGCCGCCGTGCCGCAAAGCAGGCGCTCTTTGCAAACGGCACGCTCCGCCTGCAAACAGCGCAGATCCACACCGTCAAGCCGCTGGATATCGCCATCCCCAAGGGGCGGCTGACCGTTGTCACCGGCGTATCCGGCTCCGGCAAGACGACGATGGTCCTGGAGAGCCTTGTCCCGGCGCTGCAGGCCAAGATCAACGGCAGCGCACTGCCAGGCCATATCTGCAGCATCGACGCTGCGGGCATCGCCCAGGTCAAGCTGATCGACGCGACGCCCATCGGCATCAATGTCCGCTCCACCGTAGCAACGTATGCCGGTGTGCATGATGAGCTGCGCAAGCTCTTTGCCAAAACGCCTGCCGCCAAAGAAAAAGGCTGCAAGGCCGGTGATTTTTCCTATAATACCGGCGCGCTGCGCTGCCCCGGCTGCGACGGCACCGGCGTCGTGAGCCTGGATGTACAGTTTCTGCCGGATGTCAATATCCCCTGCCCGGATTGCCGCGGCGCCCGCTATGCCAGGGCCGCCTACGAAATCAAGCTGACCAACCAAGCCGGCCAAGCCGCCGCCCTGCCGGAGCTGATGGCCATGGACGTACGCGCTGCGGCGGACTTCTGCCGGGACCGGAAAGGCGTTTTCCAGAAGCTGCACACCCTGCAGCAGCTGGGCCTGGGCTACCTGACCCTGGGCGAAGAGACGCCCAGCCTCTCCGGCGGCGAGGCGCAGCGGCTGAAGCTGGCCAGTGAAATGGGCCGGGCGCAGCAGGACGCGGTTTTCGTCTTTGACGAGCCGTCCATTGGGCTGCACCCGCTGGATGTGCAGGTGCTGCTGGGCGTCTTTCAAGCGCTGCTGGACCAGGGCGCGACGGTCCTCGTCATCGAGCATGACCTGGATGTCATCCGCAACGCCGACTATATCATCGATATGGGCCCCGGTGGCGGGGATGCAGGCGGCCGGATTGTCGCCACCGGCACACCGGAGGAGATTCAGTCCAACCCCGCCAGCATCACCGGGCGATATCTTTAAAAAAGCGCCCTGCTCCCGCAGGCGCACCGATCCTTTGCAGAACAGGAGGCAAAAACACAATACGTCCCCCAATACGTTATGGCCTATCAGGCCGAGCAGGACCAACTGCGGGCGCCGGAGCGAATCGATCAGAAAAAGGAATTATGCGACTGCAGCTTTGCCTAGCACTTTGCCCCCGGCGACACCCACGGCGTGAGCACCTGCAAAACGCGGCCTGCCGATCCGACAGCCCCGCACCTACCCAAAGGCAGCACTGACCGCCGAAAACGCCGCCAGCGTCCCGTGCCTGCAGGTGCTTGGCAGCCATCTGGTGCGGTTCGTGCGGCAGCAGGTGAAAAGGAGAAAGCAGAGATGCAAAACGAAGCCATCTGTCTCATCCCGGCAGACGTTTCCCTCACAGCGCAGGTCGCCGATTTCTATACGCGCAACCGGGCATTTTTAGCACCGTATAAGCCGGCCCGCACTGAAAAGTTTTTCCCCCCAGCCTACCAGCGGACGCTCCTGCTGCAAGAGATGCGCGCCCGGCGGGAAAGGACTGCCTTCCGCTTTTACATCACCCCGGCCGGGCAGCCAGATCGGATCATCGGCGCCATCGGGCTGAGCAACATCGTCTGGGGCGCGTTCTGCTCCGCCTTTCTGGGCTATAAGCTGGACGAAGCGCTGCAGGGGCGCGGGTATATGACCGCGCCCGTGACCATGGTCACGGAATATGCTTTCCAGACGCTGCACCTGCACCGGATCGAGGCAAACGTCATGCCCCGCAGCAAAGCCTCCCTGCGGATCCTGGAAAAGAACGGATTCTATCCCGAGGGGCTTGCAAAGGAATACCTAAAGATCAACGGCATCTGGGAAGACCATATCCACATGGTCAAGCTGGCTACCACGCCGCATCAAAAAAGCCCACCGTCTCTTTGAGGGGTAGTCATAAAACCGTGAACCGGCGCAGCGGATTATCCCGCTGTGCCGGTTCACGGTCTAATGCGGCCCGCTCGTTTGACTGCGGGCCCTTTTGATGCGCTATGGCAGATTATTTCTTCATCAGCGGCGCGCCGGTCTGCCAGGCCTGGCCGACCTTTTCGCCGAGGGCGTAATAGCCGCTCTGGTACGGGTCAAATGCAAAGGCCTGCAGCTTCGACGCGTCGACCTTGCCGTTCTCATCCAGCACAGATTCCTCCGCCAGGACGCCGACGATCTCGCCCAGGACATGATGCCCATAGACCTCCATCTTATCCTCGACGACCTTGCACTCCAATGTCAGCGGGAATTCCTGCACGACCGGCGCATCGACCTGCTCGCTCTTGACTGCCGTCAGGCCGCTGTGGGCAAATTTGTCTTCCATTGTGTTGCCGCTGGCGATGCCGAAGAAGTCGGCCGCCTCAATATGGGGAATATCCGCGATGCTCAGGGTAAACGCGCCGCGTTTTTTGATGTTCTCCGACGTCTTGTGCCCCTGGCTGATATTCAGGGAAACCATATTCTGCGCGCAGATGCCGCCCCATGCCATATTCATCACGTCGACTGCGCCGTCATCGCCATACGTTGCGATCATCAAAACCGGCATCGGATACAGATACGGCTGCACACCCAGTTGTTTTTTCATAAGACAGACCTCCATATAGATTTCAGATTGATTTCTCTTCCTTGTCTGTCTATCATAATAGCGGATCCCAAAGAAAATTGCAAGCGCTGCCCCGTTTGGCAGGCGCCAGGTTTAACTTTCGTTTAAACCTGCGCGGGAAATTTGTGCTATGCTATGTTAAAATGATTGCAGGACCCCGCTCGCTTCCCAGGCAGGCGGGATTCCCGGGAGGTCTTGGCTATGACGATCAAAAAACGGCTGGCGCGGTCAAATATCGCGATGTTTGTGATCCCCGTTTTGGCGGCGGTGGTCCTGCTGCTCATCGGCGTCGGCCTGGCGCTTTTTCTGCTGAAGCAGGTCTATCTCCCCCGCCTCGGTCTCAGTATGCACGATCTGCGCCAAGCGGGCGAGCAGTTTGAGCAGGTGCTCTCCGGCGCGTCGACGATTTTTGGCATTTACGCCGGGACTGTCATCGCCGCGCTGCTGCTGGCCATCGGGCTGACGAATTTCTGCCTGACCCGCAGCCTGTTTCGCCACATTGCCCAGCCGCTGGATACACTGACCGCCGGTGTCGCCCGCATCCGCGACGGCGATCTGGACACGCCCATCTCTTATGGCGCGGCGGACGAATTCAAAGCCGCCTGCGACGCGCTGGACGAAATGGCAGCCCGATTGAAGGCATCGCTGGAGGAGCAGCAGGCAGCCCAGCAGCAAAAGCAGGAGCTGATCTGGGGCCTGGAATCCATGGGAGACAATATGACCGTGGCGGTGCATGTCAACCGGCTGCGGGAAAAGATCGAGGACGATTCCGCCCACCCCCAGCTGCTGCAAACCGTCTGGGGCGTGGGCTATCGCCTGTGCAAGGGAGGGTAACGGAGCATGTGGGTCTTCTATGCGTTTGGCTCGGCGTTCTTCGCCGGGGTAACGGCGATCTTAGCAAAGTGCGGCATCCGCAAGACGGATTCCACCGTCGCCACAGCCATCCGGACCATCGTCGTACTGCTGTTTGCCTGGGGGATGGTCTTCCTCGTCGGCTCCCAAGGGAGCCTTGCGTCGCTCCACGGCAGGACGCTGCTGTTTCTCATTCTCTCGGGCCTGGCCACCGGCGCAAGCTGGCTGTGCTATTTCAAAGCGCTGCAGCTGGGCGATGTGAACAAGGTCGTCCCCATTGACAAATCCAGTACGGTCCTGACGATTTTGCTGGCGGCGCTGCTTTTGGGCGAGGGCATCCGCCTGGCCCAGGGCGCCGGTGTTGCTCTGATTGCCGCTGGGACCATTTTGATGATCGAAAAAAAGCAGTCCGGCGGCGCGGCAAAAGGTGCAAGCTGGCTGTGGTATGCCCTCGGCTCCGCCGTATTTGCCAGCCTGACGGCTATTCTAGGCAAGATCGGCATCACCGGCGTGGAGTCCAATCTCGGCACCGCCATTCGGACCGGTGTCGTCCTGGTCATGGCGTGGGGCATGGTGTTCCTCACCGGCAAGCAGCGCAAGGTCGCCGGGATCCCCCGGCGCGAGCTGGCATTTATCTGCCTCTCTGGCCTGGCCACGGGCGCAAGCTGGCTGTGCTATTATAGGGCGCTGCAGCTGGGCCCCGCCAGCGTGGTCGTCCCCATCGACAAGCTGAGCATTTTGGTGACCGTCCTGTTCTCCTACGTCGTATTCCACGAACGGCTGACCAAAAAATCCGCCCTCGGCCTGGCCCTTCTCACCGCCGGGACGCTTTTGATGCTGGTTTAAACTCTGTTTAACAACCGTTTATCCCATGTTTTAAGGGTTCTCTTGCAATGGCATTGTCCATTGGAGGAGAACCCTTTTTTCTATCCTGGAACCACCAGCACAGCCCCATCTTGCACAAACAGGAGGCATGCTTTATGAAAATTTTGATCACCAGCGACTGGTGCCTGTCCGCTGTAAATGGCGTCGCCACGTCCATCCGCAATTTGGCCGATGGGCTGCAGGCGCAAGGGCACGAGGTCCGGATCCTGACCCTTGCCGAAAATCGGCATACCCAGCAGATCGGCAACGAGATCCTGCTCGGCTCTGTCGGCGCAGGCGCGATCTACCCCCACGCCCGGTTGCGGATCACGCGGGGTGATGCACTCGTGCAAACGCTGATCGCCTGGCGGCCGGATATCGTGCACAGCCAATGCGAGTTTTTTACCTTTCCCCTTGCAAAGCGCATCGCGCACGCCTGCGGCTGCCCGCTGGTGCATACCTATCACACGCTCTATGAGAATTTTACCCACTACTTCTTCCCCAGCGAGCCATTCGGACGTACGCTTGCCGCCTGGTTTTCCCGGCACGTGCTGGCGCAGACGGATGCGGTCATCGCCTCGACGGAAAAGGTACGCGCCGCACTGCGCCGCTACGGCGTGGCAAAGCCCGTCTACACTGTATCCACCGGGCTGAAGCTTGACCGTTTTCTCGCACCGGCCAACCCTGCAGCGCGGCACGCGCTGCGAGAGAAATTGGGCCTGCGCAGGCAGGACCTCGCGCTGATTTTCACCGGCAGACTGGCGCAGGAAAAGAACATACCAGAGCTATTGCGGCTATTATCCGCCGCGCCGCCGCAGGTCAAGCTTCTTCTGGTCGGCGACGGGCCGGAACGGCAGGCCCTGGAGACAGCGGCGCAGCAGCACGGGCTCCAACAGCGCGTCGTTTTTACCGGTATGATCCCCCCGTCCCAGATAGCCGATTATTACAAAGCGGGAGATGTCTTTGTCAGCGCCTCCCGCAGCGAGACCCAGGGGCTGACCTATCTGGAAGCCATGGCGTCCGGCCTGCCGCTCCTGTGCCGGGCGGACCCTTGCCTGGATGGTGTCCTCCGGGCCGGAGAAACCGGCTTTTCCTATACCGATCCGGCCCGGTTTCTGGCAGCACTTGAAGCGCTGTCCGCCCCGGCGCGACGCAGGATGGGCGAGATCGCCCGGCAGACCGTCCAGGTGCAGTTCTCGCAGGCGCGCTTTGTCCAAGCGGTCCTGCAGGTCTATACCCAGTGCCTGCGCCATCGGCTGGAGGTGCCCGCGGCGTGAACAAGTATCGCACCCTTGCCACAAATACCCTGCTGCTCAGCATCGGGACCTTTGGCTCCAAGCTGCTGGTGTTTTTCACGGTCCGCTTTTACACCGGCTATCTCCCCCCCCGCGGCATACGGGACCGCTGACCTCATCACCCAGACCGGGAATCTTCTGATTCCAATCGTATCGCTGGATATTACCGACGCGGTCTTCCGTTTTTCCGCCGATTGCCAGCAGGACCGGGCGGATATCTTCACCGTCGGGCTGCGCGCCATCACCTGCGGCGGCTGCGTGCTGCTGCCGCTGACCGTTCTCCTGCAGCAGATCCCGGCTTGCTGACCGGCTTCGTCCTCGCCTCCTGTTACCATGCGCTCTGCGCCCACTTTGTGCGCGCCCAGGGCGACACCGCTCTGTTTGCTGCCCAGGGGCTGTGCAACACCGCGCTGCTGATCGTTCTGAACATTCTATGCATGGCCATCCTCCGCTGGGGCATCCGGGGCTATCTGGCCGCCATCACCGCAGCCAATGTTCTGACCACACTGCTGCTTGTCTGGCGGGCAAAGCTTTGGCGCTATGTCTGCCGGTCGCCGCAGCGCAGCATCCGGCGCGCTATGCTCCGCTACTGCGTTCCCCTTATCCCCACCGCCGTATTCTGGTGGATCATGGGGGTGTCAGATCGCTATATGGTGCAATATTTTCTGGGCCGCACCGCCACCGGTCTTTACGCCGTGGCCTATAAGATCCCCACGGTGATCAGCATCCTCGCGACCGTCTTCCTCGACGCCTAGCAGCTATCCGCCATTACAGAGTTCCACGGCGACCGGCAGACTCATCTGCAGTTTTTTGGCAAGATCTGGTACGCATTTGCCGCAGCGCTGTTTCTATGTGCCAGCGGGATCATCGCGTTTTCGCCGCTGCTTATCCGCATTTTGGCAGAGGAAGCCTACGCTGCCGCCTGGCGCTATCTCCCGGCGCTGACCCTCGCCATGGTCGCCTCCGCGCTCTCCAGCTTTTTGGGCAGCGTCTATGTCGTGACGAAAAACAGCGTTGCGTCGTTTTGGACGGCGTTTGCCGGGGCCGCCGTCAATCTGGCGGGAAACCTTTGGCTGATCCCGCGTTTCGGCGGCCAAGGCGCAGCCCTGGCGTCTTTAGTCAGCTGCCTGGCCGTATTTCTGATCCGGCTGGTCAGCGCCCGGCGGCTGCTGCCCTTCCCCTTCTCCGGCCGGGCCTTGGCGCTGAATACCGGCGTACTTCTGGCGCAAGCCGCATTTTTACTCTTCCGCTGGCCCGGCTGGCGCTGGGCGCAGCTTGGCGGGATCGCAATTCTATTTCTGCAGGGGCTTCCACCACTGGCAGCTACTGCACAGGTCATTTTTCACAGAAAGCAGGTGCTACAATGATTTTAACAGCATTTCACGGGTTTTGCATGGCGCTGGCCGACAGCGTCCCCGGGGTCTCCGGCGGGACGGTCGCCTATATCCTCGGCTTTTATGAGCGCTTTCTTGACGCGCTGCACGATCTTTTCCGAAGCCGCGGACCGGCGCGGCGGGCCGCCCTGGGGTATCTTCTGCGGCTGGGGGTCGGCTGGGGCGTCGGGATGGCAGCCTGCGCTTGCCTTTTGACGCGCCTGTTTTCCGCGCACATTTATTTTATGAGCTCGTTGTTCCTGGGCCTGACAGTCAGCGCGGTGCCGTTCGTCATCCTTGAGGAGCGGGACGCGCTGCGTCAGCCGCTGCGCCATGCCTGGTTTGCGCTGCTGGGGGCCGCCATCGTCGTCGGCCTGACGCTGCTGCGCTCCGGCGCGGGCAGCATCGGCAGTGTGGATTATAGCCACCTGCAGCCGCTGCAATTTGGCTATCTGTTTCTGGCTGGCGCCGTCGCCATTACGGCGATGGTCCTGCCGGGCGTCTCCGGCTCCTCGATCTTGCTGATTGCGGGGGTGTATCTGCCCACCGTGCAGGCGATCCGCGCGGTCCTGCACCTGCAGCTTTCCGCTATCCCGGGGTTGTGCGCCCTGGGGCTGGGGATCCTCGCTGGTGTGGCGCTCTCGATCCGGGCGATCCGCGCCGCGCTGCAAAAATTCCGCAGGCCGATGGTCTGGCTGATCCTGGGCCTGATGCTGGGCTCGCTCTACGCCATCGCAAACGGCCCCGCCAGTCTGCCAAAACCGCTGCCAGCGCTCACCGCCGCAACATTCCATCTCCCGGCCTTTCTGCTGGGCGCAGCCCTGCTGCTGGCGCTGGAGGCCCTGCGCAAATGTAAAGTCGGGCAGGCAAATCCCGCGCGCCCGCTCCGGAAAAGGAGGAAGCTCTCATGAATCTTGATTGGCAAATTCTGCACGCCATCCAGCAGCATCTTGTCTGCCCATTTCTGGATACCTGGATGCCGCGGATCACCGCCCTGGGAAACGGCGGCCTGATTTGGATCTTAGCCGCCCTCGGTCTGCTCTGCACCAAAAAATACCGCAGGCACGGCGTGCTCCTACTGGGCGGCCTGGTCCTGGGCGTCATCCTTGGCAACAGGCTGCTCAAGCACCTGGTTGCCCGCCCCAGGCCCTGCTGGCTGGACCAGAGCGTCCCACTTCTGATCGCCAACCCCACGGATTACTCGTTTCCCTCGGGGCACACCCTGTCCTCCGTCATCGGTGCGACCGTCCTGACCGGGGCGGACCGGCGCTTTGGCTATGCCGCCATTCCGCTGGCAGCGCTTATCGCCTTCTCGCGGCTATATCTCTACGTCCACTTCCCCAGCGATATCCTCGGCGCGGTGCTGCTGGGCCTGGGCATCGGTCTGCTGGCGCTGCGCGGCGGCAGCCGGCTTCTGGCCCGGCTGCCACGAAAATGCGCCTACGAAAAGTAACACGGCGCTTGCCGTGTTACTTTTTTGCCGCAGCGGTGATTTTCTCTTTTCAAGCACGCGATTTTGCGGTATGATAGATAAGAAGCGCACCTTTGCCGCTCTTGGTTATCCGGGGCGCTGGGATTTTCTTGGGGAAAGGGAAGCACGATGCACGAAATTCTGACCAAAACCATGACGCCGTCTGCCGATGGGCTCTGCGGCCTGCTGCAGCTGCTGGAAGCCGGGGCAACCGCCCACGCTGACCTCTGGGGCTGCGGCCGCCAGACGATGCTCGAACGCTACCGCTGCGCCTGGATGATCGCGCGCGGCTGGGTGCGGATCCATCGCCCCATCCCTCGCGCACCGCTGACCCTGCGCACTTGGATCCGCCCGGTCAAGCACGGTCTGTCCCGCCGGGAGTTTGACCTGCTGGAGGGCGATACGCTGATTGCGGAAGCCGTCCAGGCGTGGATTCTGGTCGATCTACAGACACGCCGCATCCGCACCATGGATGATATCCCGGAAATGCAGCGCTTCCCCGCCCAAGCAAGCGGCAAGGATGCGCCGCTGCGCCGCCCGGCGATGCCTCGGGTGCTGGAGCCGCTGGGTACCGTCACCGTTCAGGCGGCAGACATCGACTGCAACGGGCACCTGAACAACGCCAAATACCCCGACTACGCCCTGTCTGTCCTGCCGCCCCGGCCAGTGCGGCAGCTGGAGATCTCCTACTGCCACGAGTGCTTCGCCGGGCAGACGCTGCAGATCTTCGGCCAAGCCACAGAGCAGGAAGCCTGGCTCCAAGGCCGCATCGGCGCCCAGGCCAGCTTTGACCTCCACGCCGTCTTTTTCCCCGGCGAAAAAGAAACGTCCTTGCCAACGCAAGCGCAAAAATAACGCCCGGGAAAACAGCAGCGTATCTTGACGCTGTTCCAAAAGAATGATACAATATGCCATGTACTTTGCCGCTGTGGTGGAATTGGTAGACACAAGGGACTTAAAATCCCTCGCCCCAAAAAGCGTACCGGTTCGAGCCCGGTCAGCGGCACCAGCCCCTGTGGAAGGAAGCTTCCACAGGGGCTTTTTCGCCCAAAACGCGCCTGCAGTTCGGCCGCAGGCGCGTTTTTGCTAATGTTATTCAAGTGATTCCATATGGCTCCGCTCAAAAGAGCTTCGTCCAGTTTTCGTTCGGGCGGGTTCCGGTGTATTCGTGGGCGTTGGTTGCTTCGATGATCTCGTAGTAGTACCAGGCCGTGGGGTCATTGTCGGGCCAGGCATGGTAGCTCAAAAGCGTGCTGCCTTGGCTGACGCCGCGGTCCAGGACGCGGTTAATGATCGCCATCGCATCGGCCCGGGTGATGCTGCGGTCAGGCTGGAAGGTGCCGTCGGTATACCCGGAGAGCCAACCCGCCTGGGTGGCGGTGGCGATGCAGGCATAGGCCCAATGACTGGCCGGGACGTCCGGGAAGCTGCACTGCTCCTGCTGCACGCCGATAAAGCGCACCAGCATCGCGACAAACTCCGCCCGGGTGATGCTGCGGTCACCGCCAAACGTGCCGTCGGGGTAACCGGCAATATAGCCGCCCTTTGTCATCGTCGAGACCGCCTCGTTATACCAGATACTGGCACTGACATCCTGGTACGGGTTTTGCGTCGTGTGAATTTCAGCACGCCGCTCCTTTGTCAGGAGCTGGTAGAGCATGGTCGCCGTCTCCGCCCGGGTCAGCGCACCGTTGGGGCGGACGGTTCCATCGGGGTAGCCGCAGACATAGGCCACATGGTCCTTCCCATTGAGATCGGGCGGCGCGACCTTTTCATAATTGCGGACTGTCTGCGCCTGCTGCTTTGCGCCGTCGGGGTCATCCCGCAGCAGCGCGGCGCGCTGCACCGGGTAGGCCGTATCCGGCGTCGCGTAACCTTCCGGGGCGGCCAGCTCCCGGTAAGTAAGCGTATCTGTCTCCGCAATCGCGTCGTATTCCGCCTGCGTCAGTGTAAACAGGACATAGCCATCCTGGCCGGAGGTCGCGGATGCGATCTGCTTTTCATTGCAAAACAGGCCAAATTCTGCGCCTGCCAGCGGGTCGCCCGTCTGGGCGTCCACCTTGTAGAGCGCCAGCGTGTAGCTGCTGGGAAGCTCCTTCCAGTAGAGCTGCGCCGTATTGGCAAAGCCCTCGCTCCCGATGATCAGACCCGTCGTTCGGCCGGGCAGGAAGCTTTCTTCGTACTCGGGTTCCTCATTTGTCTGGCTGTTGATAGAGATCGGCCCAATCCGGTACAGCTGCAGAGTACCGGCGACGGACGCCGTGACGCGCAGGCTGCGGGGCGTGCGGTTCGTATCCTCATCGGTCAGCGCGTTTTTCAGCCGCAGGCGGATGCCGGAAAGCTCCAGCGTATCGCTCGGCGTCGTTTTGATCTCCGCGCCCGTGTTTTTGACGCGCAAGTAGATGGTGATCTCATACTCACCCGTCTCCTTCCGCAGCCCAAGCTCGACAGCGCTTTCCGGATGCCCGGCCTCCCATTCATCCAATTCAAACCAGGCATGCTCCAGCTTGAGCGCGGCAAAGTCCTCTTCTGTCATCTCGGCAAAATCGTCCGGGCTGCAGCGCAGCTGCAGACGGAAGCTGGAGCCGTTAATATAACGGCTGGATTTTTCCTTCAGCGCAGCCCAGAGGGTCTGGCCCTCCCGCAGCGTGAGCTCGCTGAGGTTATTCTTGCCGCTCTCCGTCAGTGTCAGGGCGTTCAGGTCGACAGACATCCGGTAGTTGACCTCCGGCTGCTGGACCGTCGCTTTATGGACGGCGGCATCATCGCCATCCCAGCCCGCCGCGTCCGACTGGGCGATCTGATGCTGCAGCGTCACGCCCTTGGCCTGGACATCGAGGTCCGATTTTTTTTAAGTATTGACCACATCGACCTGGGTCACGCCGTCACGCAGGATCAAGTCGATCTCCGGCTTTCCTGCTTCGCTGCTCCAGATGATAGGCGTCTGGCTGCCGTTTACATAATATTCGACCTTTTCCAGCTCATAGTCGCCGATATACGCGATGTTGTAAAATTCCTCGCCCAGGGCCAGATCCGTCCCGGGGACGAGATAGACGCCTTGGGGATTCTGCGTCTCGCCGCGCCAGAACGGGGTGGGAGATGTCAGATCCCGGTAGGCCTCGATCGAGCCGTCCCGCGCTGCCTGGCCGTTGAGCAGGAAGGAATAATACTCCGGCAGATTCATAACCTCCGGCGCGTCATCCGGCAGGACAATGCGATTGGTGACCACCAGGGTCGCCGCCTTGGCCCAGATGGCGTACAGGGTGATATCCCCGTTGATTGCCTCTGCCAGGATATCCCCCTCCTGATAGCTTTTGCCGCTGCCGTCGGCAGCCGTGTTCCATTCTTTGAAGACGAAACCACTCTTCGTGCTGAAGAGCAGCCCCCGGTACCAAACCGTGCAGTTGTTGCCGACGGACGGCATGACCTTCGCCTGCTCGCCCGCCGTGTAGGCAAGATACAAGGGCACAGGATTCAATTCATCCAAATACAAATGCTCCGGATCATTGGGCTCGTACGTGACCGTACACGGGCCTTCGTCTGCCGCCAAAGCTGCTGCTGGAAGCAGCGCCAGCACCAGGCAGAGCGTCAGCAGCAGGGCCACAAGGGTTCTTCCTCGGTGTTTCATGGTTCTGACCTCGCTTTCTGCGTCATTTCTTGCGCTCTCATTATACAGCAAAAAGCCCCGGAAAACCGGAGCCTTGCAGAAATGTAAGCGGAAAGGTCATTCGTAGCGCGGCGAGATATAGCGATTCTCGGAATCCGGCTGGGGCCGCATGTGGATCCCGGAGACAACGCCCATGGCCAGGTACATCGTGACCAGGGAGCTGCCGCCGTAGCTGATAAAGGGCAGCGTCAGACCGATGACCGGAAAGGAGCCAACGCACATGCCGACATTGATCGCCACCTGGAAGACCAGCATCGCCGCGATGCCGATGCAGATCAGGCGGTTCATATAGTTTTTCGTCTTCAGCCCCACATAGATACAGCGGACGATGATCGCCGTCAGCAGCAGCAGGGTAAACAACGCCCCCAGCATCCCCAGCTCCTCACCGATGGCGGAAAAGATGAAGTCCGTATGGTCGTTGGCTAGGCTCCCGGCTTGGGTCCGGGCGCCGTGGAACAGGCCCTGGCCTGTCAGCCCGCCGTTATTTAGAGAGAGCATACTCTGCTTCGTATGCCAGCGGACCGATGTCCCTTCTGGGTCGATGGTCGGGTCAAAGACCATGGCGATGCGGTTTTTCTGGTCGTCGCGCATCAGGTATTTCCAAGCCAGCGGAGCTACTGCGCCGGCGGCGGCAAAGCCCGCCAGGAACCACCGCAGCTTGACGCCGCCGACAAAGGCCATCACCAGGAAGATGAAGACATACACCAGCGCAACGCCCGCATCCTTCGACAGCACCAGGATCAGCAGCACGATAAATGCCACCTGGAAGCCCAGCTGCAGGATCGATCGGGGCGCGCTGAGCTTGCGCTGATTGGTCTGCATCGTTTTGGCAAGAATGATAATAAACGGGATTTTGCACAGCTCTGCCGGCTGGATATTGAACGGCAGGATTGGGAAGGAAATCCAACTGCGGTTGCCCGTCGTCCCCTCGATGCCGAAGGGGACGAGCAGCAGCAGAAACAGCACATTGAACAAAAACAGCAGATGCCACCGCTCGGCGAAAATATCCACATCCAGCAGCGTAAACGCAATATAGCACACGATCCCCAGCAGCAATGCCAAAAGCTGCCGCAGGATATAGCTGCCGCTGCCCATATAATTGGTCGCGCTGGCGATGATGACAATGCCGTAGACCGATGTCACCAGGCACAAAAGCAGCAGCAAAAGATCGCCCTTTTGAAAGAATTCCTTGAGCTTTCGCATCAGCTTTTGCATTTTGCACCCCTCCCATTGGCCCGCAGCTGCGCGGAAAATCTCTGGTTATTGTACCATTCCCGCCAAACAAAGTAAATATTAGTTTTGCAAAAAGATGGGGAATATGGTATGATGTTCATAAAGCAACCGCCGCGGCTCGTTTTTTTGCGCCCCGGCAGGCAAATGGGGGCAGAATTATGGATTATACGACCCACTCGCCCCGGCAGACGGAGCAGCTGGGCCGTGCCTTTGGCGCGCGGCTGCAGCCAGGCGAGCTTGTCGCCTTTTACGGCGGCCTGGGCGCGGGAAAAACGGCGTTCATCCGGGGTCTTGCCGCGGGGCTGGGTATTTCGGAGCCGGTGACGAGCCCGACCTATACGGTTGTCAACGAATACCTCTCCGGCCGGGTGCCGCTGTTCCACTTTGATCTCTACCGCCTGTCCAGTGCGGACGATCTGTTCGACATCGGCTGGGAGGATTATCTCCAGCGCGGCGGCGTCTGTGCCGTGGAGTGGAGCGAGAATGCGCCGGAGGCGCTGGAGGGCGCCATCGAAGTCCGGATCGTGCCGGGCGCAGATGACGAAAGCCGAATCATTTCAATCACCGGAGGCGAACGCTTTGCAGATCTTAGCGATTGAGACCTCCGCCAAAGCCGCCTCTGCCGCGCTGGTCGCGGACGGCGTGCTCAAAGCGGAGTATTTCCAAAACAGCGGTCAGACCCATAGCCGGACGCTGCTGAAGCTGGTGCAGGACATGCTGCAAAACTGCGACACACCTGTCGCTGCACTGGACGCCGTGGCCTGCGCCATTGGCCCGGGCAGCTTTACCGGCGTGCGCATCGGGCTGGCAGCAGCCAAGGGCCTGTGCTGGGGCGCAGATCTGCCGCTGTACGGCGTCTCGACCCTGGCGGCCATGGCCTACGGCGCGGGCCTGCCAGACGGGCTCATCTGCCCGGTGATGGACGCACGGCGCAGCCAGGTCTATACGGCGCTGTTCTGCGCAGAGGGCGGTAAGCTCCGCCGTCTGGCAGAGGATCAGGCCATCGCCTTGGCAGATTGGGCCGCGCAGCTGCGCGCTTACGCGCAGCCGATCTGGCTGGTCGGCGACGGCGCTGCATTGGCCGCCAAGGCGCTGGCCGGGACCGGGCTTTCCCTGCACCTTGCGCCGGAGCATCTGCGCCAGCAGCGGGCCGCAGGGGTCGCCCTGGCTGCCCTGGCAGAGGGCACTGTGCAGGACGCAGCCTATATTACACCGAATTACTTGCGGCTCCCCCAGGCAGAGCGAGAGCGCCTGGCCCGCATGAAAGATAAAAAGGAGTAAAAAGATGGGTAAGATTTATGTATTGGATCATCCGCTGCTGCAGCATAAGCTGTCAATCCTGCGGAATAAAGACACGGGCGTAAAAGAGTTCCGCGAGATCGTCGGCGAGATCGCGGCCCTGATGTGCTACGAAGCCACCCGCAACCTGCCGACGGAGGACGTCGAAGTCGAGACGCCCATCGGTCTGGCCCACACGAAGATCCTCGCCGGTAAGAAAATGGCCATCGTCCCGATCCTGCGGGCGGGCCTCGGCATGGTGGACAGCATCATCGACCTCATTCCCTCGGCTAAAGTCGGTCATGTCGGCCTGTTCCGCGATCCGGAGACCCATGAGCCGGTGAAGTACTACTGCAAAATGCCGCCGGATATCGCGGAACGGCAGGTCTTCGTTGTTGACCCCATGCTGGCCACCGGCGGCAGCGCCAGCGCGACGCTGGATATCCTCAAGAAAGAATACGGCTGCCACAGCATCACGATGCTCAATATCCTGGCCGCCCCCGAGGGCGTCGCCCTGATCCAGAAGGAGCATCCGGATGTCGACGTCTTCGTCGCAGCGGTCGATGAAAAGCTCAACGAAAACGCCTACATCGTCCCCGGCCTCGGCGACGCCGGCGACCGGATCTTTGGCACGAAATAAAAGCAATGCATTCCATTTACGCAGCGGTACCTAGTTTGGTGCCGCTGCGTGGGCTTGTCAAAAAAGTACTTTTGACAAGCTCTCAAACAAGACCCGCTTCGCTGGGCTCTCGTTTGAGGGGATTGCACCCTGCTGCGCGCATAATTTTCACGCCCTTGGCGTGAAAATTCCACACTTGCATGGCGAGAAGTATTTTCCCCGACGTACACGCCGCCGGAAAAAATGATTTTGACTTCATTTGCGCCGTGCGCGGCGCAAACTCTGCGAGGCTTTTTGACACTCTACCGCAGCGGCACCTAGTTTGGTGCCGCTGCAGTTCTTTCTTACAAGGTTCTCCCTTCACGCCATCGGGTGCTCCAGCCATTGTTCTAGTTGGCGGCAGCAGGCTTCGCTGGCTTCGGTAACGCCTTTGAAATCGACGTGGGGATGCATTCGGCGCTCGATGGCGTCGTGCAGGGCCTTGGCCTCCTGCAGCTCGGGCACGGCCTCGGCAAGAAGACGCGTCATCATCTGGCGCAGATAGCCCGCCTGACGGCTGGCCGCGGGCGAGACCTGGACCAGGGCATCCAGATCCAGCGGCGTCGTCCCCACCAGATCGCAGGCGAAGTGACTGCTCTGGCGGACGAAGGCCGTCGCCAGCTGGGGCAGGTACAGCTGCGCTGGGCCGCCGTCCGGGTCCAGCGGGCTGTAACCGGCGATGACATTTTGCCCCGCATCCAACGCCAACCGGACGATCTCCTGCAGATATCTGCCGCTCAAATGGCAGCTGTCTAGCAACAGATAGATCGTCGCCGCAGACTGGAACATCCCATAGCGGCTGATGCAGCCCGACGGCGTAACGCCGGTGAAAAACAGCGCCCGCAGCGTCCCCTGGCCCCGGCTGCCGCGCAGCAGGGGCGTCAGTAGCATCCCCGCAGCTGCCGTCAGGCGGTCTGCCGCGGCCTGCTGGTCCACCAGCTCCTCCCGCAGGCGGTACAGCGCCTGCACCGCCCGCAGCGCCTGACGGACCCGGCGATAGCACGCCTGATTTTCCGCCTGCAGCTGCCCAAGCTCCTCCCGCATAGGCGCCAGCGCCGCCGCGTCGTAAAAGCGGCCCAGGTCGAGATATACGCCGTCGCTGCCGCACAGGGGCGGCTCCGCGGCGTGGGGCGGCGTTGCATCGCAGACCGCCAGCCCGGCCTGGCCGATCAGCAGCGTATCCAAAGAATCCGGATCTGAGGAGCACAGACCCAGCTCACAGTCCGCCTCCAGATCGGCGGCGGTCTTGGCCAAGCGGCGCATCAACGTCGACTTGCCGCAGCCTGGCCCGCCCTTGAGATAAATGCGCCGCCGGACCCGCGGATCGGCCATCACGGCGGAGAAGCGGTTAAAAAAGCCCTGGGGCGTATTGGCGCCGGGGAAATAGACAATGGACATAGGCAAACCTCCCAAAAAGAACTCATACTATGCTATGCCGCACCGCCGCCCGGGGTGCGGCTTTTCGTTCGTCGTACGATCCTCTGATGGAAAAATCTATAAAGCCGCCGTCTGCTACGCTATCTTATGCGGGGTCGGCGCAGTATCCGGGGGGGATGCGCCAAAGCATTTTGCACAGTGGACCGGCTTCCCGTAGCACAAAAGCCGAAAAAACGGATACATTGGCATAGGCGACTTTTTGGAAGGAGGCGCAAGCATGTTACAAAACTGCGTGCCGCTGAACGCGCTGCGGCCCGGCCAACATGGCACAGTGGCGCAGCTCCAGCTGCAAGGGCCCCTGCTGCAGCGGCTGCTGGACCTCGGACTGACCGAGGACTGTCCCATCTCGTGCCGCCTGCGCGCACCGACGGGCGACCCGTCGGCCTATGGCATCCGGGGCGCTGTCATCGCGCTGCGCAGCGCGGACGCCGCCGGGATCCTGGTACGATTGGAGGGAACGCCATGGCTGGACGAAGCAGCGCAGCGGACTTCACCGTCGCCCTGATTGGCAACCCCAATGTGGGCAAAAGTACGCTGTTCAACCGCCTGACCGGGCTACGCCAGCACACCGGCAACTGGTCCGGCAAAACAGTCGAGCAAGCCGAGGGGTTTTATCCATATAAAGGCAAGCGCTACCGCCTGGTCGACCTGCCGGGGACCTATTCCCTGCGCAGCCGCAGCCGCGACGAGGCGATCACCGCGACCTATCTCCGCCAGCAAACACCGGATTGCGTCCTTGTCATCTGCGACGGCACCTGTCTGGAGCGAAATCTGATCCTGGTGCAGCAGCTGCTGGGGCTGACGACGCGGCTCGTCGTCGCAGTGAATCTCCTGGATGAAGCGGCGCGCCGTGGCATTGCGCTGGACCTGCCCCTGCTGCAGCGGCAGCTGGGCGCACCGGTGGTGGGCATCAGCGCCGGCCATGGCACCGGGCTGCCGCAGCTGCAGGAGCTGGTCCGGCAAGTCTGCCAGGGCTATCTGGCCGCCCCGGGGGATGGCAGCGCGGCATCCGACGCCCGCCAGGAGGCCCGCCGGGCGGGGCAGATCGCCCGCATGACCGTCCAGCAGGCAGCGCCGCCGCAGGCAAACCGGTTTGACCGGCTGCTGATGCGCCGAGGCTTTGGTGCGGCGTTCCTGCTTTTTCTCCTGCTGGGGCTGCTTTGGCTGACCATCGCTGGGGCAAACTATCCCACAGCGGCGCTGCAGGCAGGCTTTGACGCCCTGGGCCGGTGCCTGGCGCGATGGCTCCAGGGACTGCCGCCGTTTTTCTTCGGTCTGCTGACCCAGGGGCTTTACGCCACGGCGGCCCGGGTCGTTGCCGTGATGCTGCCGCCGATGGCGATCTTTTTTCCCCTCTTCACGTTGCTGGAGGATGCCGGTCTGCTGCCCCGGGTGGCTTTTTTGCTGGACCGCCCCTTTGCCCGCTGCGGCGGGGAGGGCCGGATAGCGCTGCCGATGTGCATGGGCCTGGGCTGCAACGCCGCCGGAATCACCGGCTGCCGCATTCTGAGCCCTGGCCCCGCCAGGACGGCGGCCATCCTCACAAACGCGCTGATTCCCTGCAACGGGCGCTTTCCGGCGCTCATTCTGCTGGCCGGGATGCTCCTGGGGGCATTCGGGCTGGACTCTCCCCTGGCGCGGGCCGCTGTTTTGCTGCTGGCCCTGGCCCTGTCCGTCGCGGCGACGCTGCTGCTGTGCCACTTCATCACAGCCCGCACCAGCAGCACGCCCGGCAGCTTTCTGCTGGAGCTGCCACCCTATCGCAAGCCCCGGATCGGGCAGGTGCTGGTCCGGGCGGCGTTGGACCGGACGCTGCGGGTCCTAGGCCGGGCCGTCTGCATTGCCGCACCGGCAGGCTGTGTGATCTGGCTCCTGGCCCACTGCACCCTGCCCGGCAGCGAGACGCTGCTGCAAGCGGCAGCGGCGTTTCTTGAGGCCCCCGGGCATCTGCTGGGCCTCAGCGGCCCCATTCTGCTGGCATTTTTCCTGTCGCTCCCGGCCAATGAGCTGATGCTGCCGCTGTGCCTTTTGATCCTCTGCGGCGGCAGTCTGGACGCGGCGCTGCCGGAGACCGCCATGGCCGCCACCCTTGCCGGGTGCGGCTGGACTTGGAAAACGGCCCTGTGCTGCATGATCTTTTTCCTGTTTCACTGGCCCTGCGGGACCAGCATCGCCACGATCTGGCGGGAAACGCGGCGCTGGCAAACCGTCCTGGCGGCGATCTGCCTGCCGACCGCCCTGGGCGCAGCCCTCTGCTTTATGCTGCAATGGCTCCTGCGTCTTCTCTGACGCGGTTGCAATGCGACTTACACAAAACCGGCAGGCAATTTTTGTCAGGAATCACGATTCGCCGTTTTCCTCTTGATTTTCCGCCGCCGGACGATTACAATATAGAAAACGGATGCACAGACGGGAGGCACACCATGAGCGAATTTGGCGATAATTTCATCACCATCACCGATGAGGACGGCGTCGACTACGAGCTGGAGATCCTGGCGACGGTAGAAAACGGCGGCAACCTGTATTATGCCCTGGCCCCCGCTGGCGATGACGAAGCGGAAGAGGATCTGGAAGTCAGCATCCTCAAGGTCGTCGAAGAGGACGGAGAAGAGCTCTTTGCCGCTGTCACCGACGAGGATGAGCTGGAGCGGGTCTATGCCCAGTTCATCGAAGAATGCTACGAGGAAGACGACGAGGACGAAGACGAATAATTCTGTATCGTTCCCTGCTTGGTGCGTGACGGTCCCATTTAGACCCACATCTTTTTCAAGGGACGCTGTACTTCTGCCGTGGATTGCAGGCCTCCCGCTGCCGCCCTGCGCGGCCAGTGGAAGTTGGAAGCAGCGAAGCAGCAGAGAGGCGACCCACCTGCCATCTCGTGCAGGTTATAACTGGGGCCGCACGGCCAAAGCGGGGATACAGACGGCGCCGGGCGACCGGCGCCGCTTTTTTCTATTTTCCTAACCGCCCAATCCGGTAAAGAGAGGTACCCCCATGACAAAACAAGAAACCTACACCTACCTGCGCGACCACGGCGTGGCCTTTGAGATCACGGAGCACAGCGCTGTCTATAATATGGCTGAGTGCGCCGCGTTGGCGCTGCCCTATCCGGAGGCTGACGCAAAAAATCTCTTCGTCCGGGACGATAAAAAGCGGCATTACTATCTCATCACCGTCCGGGGCGACCGGCGGGTGGACCTGAAGCAATTCCGCCGCGCCCACGGTGCCAGGCCCCTGACCTTCGCCTCTGCAAGCGAGCTGCAAACGCACCTGGGCCTGGCTCCGGGCTCGGTCACCCCCCTGGGCCTGCTGCAGGACACGGCGCACCAGGTGCAGTTTTTCCTCGACGCGGATTTTCTGACGCCGCCGGGCCGGATCGGCGTCCACCCGAACGACAATACAGCGACGGTCTGGCTCCAAGCCGAAGCGCTGCTGCAGCTGCTCCGGGATTTCGGCACGCCGGTGGAGATCGCCGATTTCTCTGCTCCCGCGGCGGGGTGAACGCAGAAACAGAAAAGCAGGACGGAAACGCAGTTTATTCCGCGTCTTCGTCCTGCTTTTTCGCTTTGCGCAGCTCCAAAACGCCTACGACGAGCAGAAACACGCCAAAAAGGCGACGGAGCAGCGCCGCATGCAGGCTTTGGGCCAGCCAGGCCGACCCGGCGGCGCTGAGGCAGCCGCAGGCAATGGCCGGAAGCGCCGCCTGCCAGGCGACCAGCTTATTCTTGATATGAAACAGCAAGCTTGCCCCCGCAGTCGGCAGAAAATACAGCAAATTGATGCCCTGAGCCTGCCGCTGGGGCAGATCCTGCAGCGCCGTCAGCCAGATCATCAGCAGGCTGCCGCCGCCGATGCCAAGCCCCGAGAGGACGCCGCACACCGCCCCGACCAGAGCGCAAAGCCACGGGCTGTTCATGGCGCCACCACCAGTCGGACGCCGCCCCAGAGGATAAACAGGCCCATAGCTGCGTGCAGCCAGCGCACCGGCACCCGGCGCAGCAGCAGCCCGCCGCCGACGCCGCCCAGAAAGCCCCCAGCCAAATACGGCCAGGCCAAAGAAAACGGCAGCTGGCCGCTGTGCCAATAGATAGCCAGGGAGACCAGTGTCAGCGGCAGCATCACAGCCAGCGCCGTTGTAAAGCAGGTCTTACCCGGCAGGCGGCACCAGCCTGCCAGCAGCGGCACCAGGAGCATCCCGCCGCCTGCGCCGAAGAAGCCATTGGCCAACCCTGCCGCAGCCCCGGCAGCAGCAGCCCGCCAGTTCCATTTTTTCACGCCGCGCCCTCCCCTGTCCGTTTTGCGGGCAATGCAGGATCCTTCCGCATCCGCCCGCTGTTATCTTCAGTGTGCCCCGCCGGGGGACAGAGTATGTATGCCCACGCTGCAACGCGCGGGCTTCTCTCAGCCTGAAACGCAGCAAAAGCCCCCTTCGCAGCAGCGAAGGGGGCTTGCATTGGTTTTTGCGCAAGACATCAGCCGAAGACTGCCAGCAGGAAACCGGCGGCGATGGCCGAGCCGATAACGCCAGCAACGTTCGGGCCCATGGCGTGCATCAGGAGGAAGTTGCCGGGATTGTACTTCTGGCCTTCCACCTGGGAGACACGGGCTGCCATCGGGACAGCGGAGACACCAGCCGAGCCGATAAGCGGGTTGATTTTCTTGCCAGACAGGGCGCACATTACATCGCCGCCCAGCAGACCACCAGCGGTAGAGATGGCAAACGCCACCAGGCCGAGAGCGATGATCTTGATGGTCTGCAGAGACAGGAAGCGCTCTGCGACCGTCGTCGCGCCGACTGCCGTCGCCAGGAAGATGGTGACAATGTTCATCAGCGCATTCTGCACCGTGTCGGACAGACGTTCCGTCACACCGCATTCGCGGAACAGGTTCCCCAGCATCAGGCAGCCGATCAGCGGCGCCGTAGAGGGGAGCAGCAGGATGACAAAGATGGAGACGATGACCGGGAACACAATACGTTCGGTCTTCGTGACCTCGCGGGACTGGACCATCTTGATCTTGCGGTCTTCCTTGCGGGTGAGCAGGCGCATGATCGGAGGCTGGATCAGCGGGATCAGGGCCATGTAGGAGTAAGCAGCGATGGCGATGGCACCCAGCAGACCAGGAGCCAGACGGGTCGTCAGGAAGATCGCCGTCGGGCCATCGGCGCCGCCGATAATGCCGATGGAAGCGGCCTCCGGGCCGGTGAAGCCCAGGCAGATCGCGCCGAAGAAGGCGACGAAAACGCCCAGCTGTGCCGCCGCACCCATGAGCATGCTCTTGGGGTTGGAGATCAGGGGACCAAAGTCGGTCATCGCGCCGACGCCCATAAAGATCAGCGACGGATACAGACCGGCCTTGACGCCGATGTAGAAGATATCCAGCAGGCCACCCTCATGGATGATATCCGTGAAGGAGATGTGCTCGATGACTTCCCCAGACGCCGTGGTAAACGCCGTACCGTTGATGTAAGCGTCCCACAGGTTGAGGTTGTACAGGCCCGCACCGGGCAGGTTGGTCAGCAGGCAGCCGAAG
>CAKTTR010000004.1 GCA_934615645.1 uncultured Oscillospiraceae bacterium
CCGCCCTAAGCGGCGTCTTTCTTCCCCGATTCTTTCTTCGCTGGTGAAGAAAGAATCGGGCCCCCGGAGGGCGCTAAGAGATTTGTCTGGTAGAAATTGGCATGGAAAGATTTCCAAACTTGGCTTTTAAGCCTGGAGTAGTCGAGTACTGCTTTACAAACTTGCTTTTGCGTTGCAGCAATCCCTCAGTCACGGCTACGCCGTGTCAGTTCCCTTTACACAAGGGAGCCTTTGGTGCCCAGCAGTCCTTTGTGGCGGCGCAGCACTTTGGCAGTATATGCTAACGTCATTTATTTTCGCGCAGAGAGATTTTTCTATTCTAAAGCAAAACCCACGCCCGTCGCGTTTTCTCCGCACCAGCAGCCACAAAACGCCCGAGAGCCATATCGTCGGGCATAAAAGCAAAGCACCGCGCCCGGCGGGGTTGGGGGAACCTCGCCGGGCGCGGTGCTTTATAATGCGCTGGCTGCGCTTAGTTGCCGAAGTTGAAGCCCCAGGGGAGGCCCTGGCTGCCTTGGCCTTGCTGGCTATCCTGGCTGTCCTGCCCCTGCTGGTTCTGCTGATCACTCTGGCCGTCCTGGCCGCTCTGGCCGCTGGCTTCATTGTTCTGCAGCGCCGACTGGACCTGCTCTTCCACGGTGACCTCGATCTCAACCGTCTCGCCGTTGCGGTAGACCGTCATCTTCAGCGTATCGCCGACGGATGCCTTGCCGACGATGGCGACCAGATCGTCGCTGCCGGTGATCTCGGTGCCGTCCACGGCGGTGATGATATCATTGACCTGCAAGCCCGCCTTGGCGGCCGGGCCGTTTTCTGTAACGCTCTTGACCGCCGCACCGCCGGGCAGACCGTAGCTCTGGGTCTCCTCGCTGACGTCCGTGACGGAAACGCCGATATACGGCTTGGAGATATAGCCCTTTTCAATGATGCTCTCGACGATACTCTTGACCTGGTTGATGGGAATGGCAAAGCCGATGTTATCAATGGACGCCTCCGTGCTGGAGGAGCTGGAGTACTTGGCGTTCGTGATGCCGATGACCTCGCCATAGAGGTTGAACAGCGCGCCGCCGGAGTTACCGGAGTTGATGGCGCAGTCGGTCTGGATCAGGTCCATCGTCACGTTATTGGAGAGGGTGACCTGCCGGTTCAGGGCGCTGACCGCGCCAGCCGTCAGGGAGAAGGTCAATTCGCCCAGCGGGTTGCCGATGGCGATGACGCTGTCGCCGACGTTCAGGTTGTCCGAATCGCCCAGGGTCACCGGCGTCAGCCCCGTCGCGTCGACCTTCAGGACGGCGATGTCGTTGCTCTCGTCGTAGCCGACCAGGGTCGCGTCGTACGTCGTGCCGTCATACGCTGTGACGGTGATGGAATTGGAGGACTCGACGACGTGGTAATTCGTCAGAATGTAGCCGTCCTCCGAGATAACGAAGCCGGAGCCGGAGGCGGCGGCTGTCGTCTGGAAGCCCCAGTAGTTTGTCGTGACGGACGTCGTGATGCCAACGGTGGAATTGACGTTGGCCGCATAGACCTCCGCCGCCGTCATCTGCTTACTGGTGTCGATCTTTGCGACGTCGATGACGGAGTTGGCCCGCTCCCCTTCCTGGACGACCGTATGGCCGCTGGCAGTGCTGCCCGTTCCAAAAAGCTGCTGTCCCAGGACAACGCCCCCGGCGCCCACCGCGCCGCCAACGATGGCGCAGCTCAGGGCCAAGGCTACGACCCGGGCACCTTTTTTATGCGTCTTCTTCGGCTTTTCAGGCTTGGACGGCCGGGCCGCGCCGCCCATGTACGGCGGCGTCTGGTTCAAGTCCGGCCCTGCGTAGTGGTACTCGGGCGTCTCGGTCTGCGGGTACGACGGGTCGCCGCTGCCGGCGTTGCCGTCGTTATAGCTGTTATACTCATTGAAGCCGTTGTAGTTTTCCATATCATTACCTCCTCGGTAAGTATCGTTCTTTTGTTTACAATGCCATTATAAAACGCGAAGTTGAATTTAAGCTGAAAAAGAACTGAACAATTTGTGAACTTCCCCGCTATTTTTCGCAAAAATTTCAGCTTCCCTTCAGAAATAACCCATAGTATAATAAAGATATCCCCAATAGGAGGTGTTTTATGAAAATTTTGATCATTGAAGATGAAAAGCTGCTGGCCGATACGCTCCAGACGCTGTTGGAGCAGAAGGGCTTTGATGTGGAAGCCGTCTACGACGGCGAAAGCGGCGCGGAGTATGCCGAGCTTGGCATCTATGACCTTTTGATCCTCGATGTGATGATGCCGAAGCTGGATGGCTACGCCGTCGCCCGCGCCGTCCGCGCCAAGCACTGCGGGACGCCGATCCTGATGCTGACGGCCCGCTCTGGCGTGGAGGACCGGATCGCCGGGCTCAACGCCGGGGCCGACTATTATCTGACCAAGCCCTTCGACACCCGGGAGCTGCTGGCCTGTATCAACGCCCTGCTGCGCCGCCAGGGCAGCCAGGTCGACGAGATGGTCTACGGCAACACGTCCCTGGACCTCTCGACGGGCATTTTGGTCTGCGGCGGCCAGTCCGTCCGGCTCTCGGCGAAGGAATTTGACGTCATGCGGCTGCTGCTGCAGGCCAAGGGGCAGAACCTTTCCAAGGAAGTGATCCTCGCCCGGGTCTGGGGCTACGATTCCAACGCCACGGAGAACCATGTCGAGGTCTATGTCGGCTTCCTGCGGAAAAAGCTCCGCAGCATCGGCTCCAATCTCCAGATCGCCGCCATCCGGCGCCTGGGGTACCATTTGGAGGTCACAGAAAATGCTTAAAAAACTACGGCTCAAATTCATCTGCATCACCATGGCCATCGTCACGGTTATGCTGTGCGTAATTTTCGGCCTGGTCTACGGCTCGACGAGCCAGAGCCTGGCGCGGGCGTCCGTTACCATGCTGCAGCAGCTGGCGGAGGACCCCTTCCGCCCAGAGTCGGCCAGCCAGCAGTTTTCTCAGATGCCCCAGCCCTATTTCGCCGTGCAGTACACGACTTGGGGCCAAATCACCGCCATCGGCGGCTATTATGATTTGAATGACGCGGCCTTTCTCAGCCAGGTCATCCAGGAGGCCGCCGCGTCTGACACCGATACCGGCGTCCTGCGTTCCTACCACCTCCGGTTTTACCGGACGCAGCACGGGCAGATCTGCTACCTGCTCTTTGCGGATATCTCCAGCGAGATCACGACACTGCAGCACCTGGTCCGGACCTGCCTCGTCATCGGCGCGCTGAGCCTGCTGCTCTTTTTGGGCCTCAGCATTCTGCTGGCCCGCTGGGCCGTCCGCCCCGTCGAAGCGGCGTGGCAGCAGCAGCGGCAATTTGTCGCCGATGCCTCGCATGAATTAAAAACGCCGCTGACTGTCATCCTCACGAACGCAGAGCTGCTGCAGGGCCCGGCCAGCACCCCGGACCGCACCGCCCACGCGGCATCCAGCATTCTGACCATGGCCCGGCAGATGCGCGCCCTGGTCGAGCAGCTGCTGACCCTGGCCCGGGCGGACAGCGGCAGCCAGCGCCCCGCCCTGACGCCCTTGGACCTGAGCCAGCTGATCCAGACGCGGATACTCCCCTTTGAAGCCCTCTTCTACGAGCGGGGCCTGACCCTGCGCGACGAGATCACAGGCGGTCTGCGGGTCTCGGGCGACGCCCAGACCCTGGGGCAGGTCGTAGATATCCTGCTTGACAACGCGCAGAAGTACGCCACTGGCGGCGAGGTCGTCGTCCGCCTCCAGGCCCAGAGCCACGGGCGCTGCCTTTTGACCGTGACGAACGAGGCCCCGCCCTTGTCCCAGGCGGAGCTTGCAAACCTCTTCAAGCGCTTTTACCGGGCCGACCCGGCCCGCAGCGCCAGCGGCAGCTTCGGCCTGGGCCTTGCCATCGCCAGCCAGACCGTCGACGCGCACCACGGCCGCATCTGGGCCGAATGCCACGACGGCACGATCACATTCTCCGTCCTCCTGCGGCAATTGCCGTGAAAAGGGGCCGGATTTCCCCTTGCGAAGTACCGCCGCGCTGTGGTATACTGGGATAGTAAATGATACCCGGCCGCCTGCGCCGGATCGCAAGCAGAACCACACCCACGATCTCAGCAAGAAGGAGCACACACATGAAAAAGAAAGTCTTAGCGCTGCTGCTTTGCCTGGCCATGCTGCTGGCCGCCGTTCCCGCGGCCCAAGCTGCAGGCGTCCCCTTTACGGATACGCCGCAAAGCGCCTGGTATTACAGCGCCGTGGAATTTTGCTATGAAAACGCCCTGTTCAGCGGCGTCAGCGAGACCCGCTTCGGCCCGGACGTACAGATGAGCCGCGCCATGCTGGTGGCTGTCCTGCACCGCAGCAGCGGCAAGCCGTCGGCCTCTGGGCAAACGAGCTTCCTGGATGTCCAGCCCGGCGCCTGGTACTATGACGCCGTCCAGTGGGCGGCGGACTGCGGCGTCGTCTATGGAGAGAACACGGCCCAGGGCCTGGCCTACGCGCCGGACCGCAGCATCACCCGAGAGCAGATGGTCGCCATTCTCTTCCGCTACGCCAACCTGCAGGGCTACAATACCAGCGCCCGCAACTCCCTGTCCCAGTTCCGCGACCGTGGCAGCGTCTCGAGCTACGCGCTGGACGCCTTCCGCTGGGCCGTCGCCATCGGCATTGTCTCCGGCACGAACCGGACGACCCTGAGCCCCACCGGGACCGCCACCCGCAGCCAGGTTGCCTCCATCCTGATGCGCTTTATAAACCGCTACGATGACGACCCCAGCAACGACCCGACCCCCGGCGAAGAGATCCCCGCCGGGACCAGCGACTCCGTCCAGGTCGGCGGCAAGAGCTACCAGATCGGCATGACCCGGGCGCAGCTCATCGCCCTGGCCGGGCAGCCCAGCGAGCAGCTCAGCTGCCTGGAGGGCTATACCTGGTATGTCTACGGGACGAAAACCTATGAGGACTTCGTCATGGCGGGCGTCTATCAGGATAAGATCGTCGCCCTCTGCACCAGCGGCCCGGGCTTCTACTACCAGGGCTATAGTATGTTAGACCGCAACCCCAGCCTGCCCACCAGCAGCAGCTGCTACTTTGCCGCCCTCACCGACAAAAACGACGGCGGACGCTTCCACTGCATCTGGGTCCAGGCCAAATCCTACAATCCGACCCTCCGGGGCGACGTGACGACGCTTCTGGCGAACGAAGCCCGGGTAGACTTCCATCTCGTCAACGCCTTCCGCGCCTACCATGGCCAGCGCATTCTAAGCTGGAATGACAAGCTCGCGACCTCCGCCCGGCTCCACAGCGCCGACATGGCCGCCTACAACTACTTCGATCACACCGGCCGCAACGGCAGCCAGCCCTGGGACCGGGTCGAAGCGCAGGGCGTCAGCTTCTACAGCTGCGGTGAAAACATCGCCGCAGGCCAGGAAAACGGCATCGACGTCCATAACGCCTGGGTCAATTCCGCTGGGCACCGGCAAAACATTCTGGACAGCAGCTTCACCCAGATGGGCACCGGCATCGCATACCTCAGCAGCTCCAAATACGGGGTCTACTACACCGAAAATTTCATCGGCGCATAAGCCCCACCGGCTGCGCCCCTAGAAAATTCCCCGGGAAATCACTTCCCGGGGAATTTTCTATCATATAGTAAGCCTCGCAGAGTTTGCGCCGCGCACGGCGCAAATAAAGTCTAATCCGTTTTTTCCGGCGGCGTGTACGTCGGGAAAAACACTCTACGCCCTGCAAGTGTGGAATTTCCACGCCATTGGCGTGGAAATTATGCGCGCAGCAGGGTGTAATCCCTCAAATGCGAGCCCAGCGTAGCGGTAAGCGAGAGTCAAAATTTTAATTTTGGCCCTCGAGCTTATACAGCGTTGTCGCATTTGAAGGCTTGTCGAAAGACAAGCCTAAAAAATCGGCAGCATGCCCGCAACAAAGCCAAAAACGACGGAGACACCGTAGAGCAAACCGATGATCGCGAGGTTCTCCCGCCAGTTGTGGTTCATCCGGCACAGGACCAGGACGCCGACGCCTGCGCTGACCATCAGCCCCGAGAGCATCGCCCCCGCCTGCATCCCGCCCTGCAGATACAGCTCGGTGATCAAGACCGACCCGGCGCAGTTGGGGATGAGCCCAACCAGACCCGCCAGCAGCGGCCCAATAACCGGCCGGTTCAGGACCAGACCCGCCAGCGCGTCCGTCCCGATATATGCCACCGCCAGCGAGACGGCGAACATGATGACAAGCAGGAACAGGAAAATCTTGACGGTATGCCGCAGGGCGGATTTTAAAACGCCATCCTCGCAGTGGCAGCCCTCGTGCTCACATAGCTCGTGGATATGCGCCGGGTGCTGCCCCCTGCGCCGCCAGACCAGGTCGACGACGGCGCCCGTCAGAACGGCGGCCACGACCTTAAAGCCCAGGATCTTCAAAATCAACCCCACCGGCGCCTGCCGGGAGATCATAACCGGCAGCATCTCGTCCGACGTGGAGAGGAAGACGGCAAGGAGCGTCCCCAAGGAGACGACGCCGCCAGCGTACAAATTCGCCGCCACCGTCGAAAACCCGCACTGGGGAATGACGCCGACCAGCGCCCCGACGACCGGGCCGTACCGCCCGGCCCGCTGCATCAGGCGGTCCGTCCTGTCCCCCGCGTAGTGCTCCAGCAGCTCGATGGCCAGGTACGCCACAAACAAAAACGGCAGCAGCCGTGCGCTGTCGAGCAATGTATCCAGGATGACTTCACGTAACATAGTTCACTCCAATTGGCCGGGTCAAACGCACCCGGCCCTTGATATCCTATAAGTTTTATTGTATTATTTTACCCTATCGCAAATACTTTGTCAAACCCTTTCTCGCAGCATTTTCTCCCCTAGCGCAGAGATAGGGAATGGAATTTCTGCAAGTTGACAAGTATTACCTGCTATGCTAAAATCAATTTATACATCTTGCAAAAAGCAGAAAGGAAGAACCCAATGAAACGTGTAAAAGCACTCGCACTCTGCCTGGTGGTACTGACCATGCTGCTGGCACTGGCTGGCTGCGGCAACTCCGCCCCTGACCTGAGCGGCACCTACACCACCGAGATCGACTTGGCGCCGATCGTCAACGAATCCATGGCGCAGGCTGGCCTGGCCGCGGAAGACCTCGAAGGCCTGACGTTTGTCGTCCCCTTCACGCTGACACTGAGCGATGACGGCACCTTCACCCTGGAAGCGGACAACGACGCTACTGTGGCATCCTTCCGGGCCTACCTGGAAGGCTTCTCCGCCCTGCTGGAAAACCTCGTCTACGCCGCTGCGGATGACGCCGCCCTCTCCCGGGAAGAGTTTGACGCGGCCTTTAAGGAAGAGACCGGCTATAGCGTCTCCGACTACGTCGGCCAGCTCGCCGACATGTTCGACGAGGACGACCTGCTGGAGATGCTGGAAGACGACAACGACTCCGGCTACTACAAGGCAACGGAAGACAAGCTCTTCTTCGCAGAAGACAAGGACGATTTCTCTGAGGACGACTACGTCACCTACATCCTCGAAAACGGCACGCTGACCTTCACCGAGCTCACCGGCGATGTCCTCGACTTCGCTGCCACCGCCGATATGATCGACGATTTCTTCCCCCTGGTCTTCACGAAGCAGTAAGTTTTCAAAGTTAAACGTTACAAAAAGAGACGCTACCTGCGGTGCGTCTCTTTTTTTGTGCGGCCAAAAGGGTATGTACAGCATATTCCCTTTTGGATTTTAGTTTTGATTCATGCCAAATGGCTCGTAGGTCCGCAGCTTTTTCTTCCAAAGCGTCTCTGTGTCAATGATCTGATTGTCAGGCAGCGATTTGGGCAGGACCTGCAAAACGGAAAACTGCAGATCGTGGCAGCTATGGCCAGCGGATCGCAAGTGGTGGACCATCCCCTTGTTATTTCCGTGCCCCCCGGTGGCAACATAGACCGACCAGCGGCCCAGCAAGCCGTCATAGCCGTATGTCGACCCCACATATCTGTCCCCCGTCTTGGTGTCCACGATCAGATAGACTGCGTTGACGGACGACATGGCGGCCCGCCATAGTTCATAGTCCGCTTCGTTCGGCTCGACCACCGCTTTCAATTCATCAAAGGATAAGATGAGGTTTTCAAACCCAACAAACGGCTTCTGATGCGCCGACTCGATCGCCACGATAGGCTTTTCGTTCGTTCCTTTCTGCGCCCAGGCAAGGGTGCCCTTGCCCCACTCAATCAAGAGCCGCCCCTCGTACTCTTTCAGCAGCGCGACAGGCTCCAAATCGTAAAACATCCGCTGCCCCTGGAACCAATCCTCCAGCGGGAAGCCATCTGGTTTCACCGCCTGCGTGTCGGGAACACAGCCATTCACTCGATAACAGGCGAAGAATCTTGCCGTCGTTTTCTTGCCGCTGATAAAAACGCACCAATAGTCGTACCCGTTGCTAAAGGTGCCGTTCTGCACCCGTGTGTACTCCAGCACCATATCAGCCTTGTAGCATTTGCTAAATTCTTTGTCGTTCATTGAATGCCGGATCAGTTTCACCCGTTTCGGGTCAAGCCCCGCATTTTTCAAAACATCCGAGAAATTCAAAATCGCCATGCCAATTCTCCTATCGCAAAGTGCACCGCCTGCATTCGCTGTATGGTGCGTTTTTTGTTAGCCCGCCTTCCGCGTTTTCTTTTTCGGCGCCTGCGCCACGCGCTGGAGGAGCTTGCCGAGGTGGTCGGTCAGGGCGTGCATCTGCCGCATGGCGGGGCCGGCCAGGGCCAGGAAGACGATCAGGACCAGCGCATCCGACCACGCCAGGGCCGAAATAGTGAAAAAGGTCTTGAGGAACAGGAACGAGAAGACGAAGCCGACGCAGACGAAGATCATCATCGCCGTGCGGATCTTGTTATACGGCTTGCTCGTCTCATGGACCATCAGCAGGCCGACCATGCCCATCACAGCGGTGCAGATGCTCGAAAGCGCCCCGTCATCCAGCTTGAAGGCCACATAGAACAGCAGAATGCCGACGATCAAAACGATATCCGTCAGCGCCGCCGGGAGGGCGCGGGTGATGACATTGCGCATAAAATGCCCCGTGACCCGGTTCTTATTCGGCTCCATGGCCAGGATAAACGACGGGATGCCGATGGTCAGGGCGCTGACCAGGCTCAGCTGCGCCGGGGTGAAGGGGTATGGCAGCGTCGCAAACAGGGTGATAAACGCCAGAACGAAGGAGAAAATATTCTTCACCAGATACAGCGCCGCGGATCGCTCGATGTTATTGATGACCCGTCGCCCCTCCTGCACAACACTGGGCATGGACGAGAAGTCCGAATTCAGCAGCACGATATCCGAGACCTGGCAGGCGACGTCGCTGCCTGAGGCCATGGCTACAGCGCAGTCGGCGGATTTCAGGGCCAGGACGTCGTTGACGCCGTCGCCGGTCATGGCGACGGTCCGCCCGGCGGCCTTCATGGCGTCCACCAGCATCCGCTTCTGCTTCGGCGTCACGCGGCCGAAGACGGTGTATTGCAGCGCGGCGGCCTTGACCTCCGCCGGGGTCGTCAGGGTCCTGGCGTCGACGGCCTTGTCCGCGTCCGGGATGCCAGCCCGCATGGCCACATTGGCGACCGTCGCCGGGTTATCACCGGAGATGACCTTGACCTGCACCCCTTGCTCGGCAAAATAGCGGAACGTCTCCGGCGCGTTGGCGCGGATCTTGTTATTGAGCAGGATCAATGACAGCGGGAACAGCTTCTCACAGTCGACTGCCTCATCCGACAGCGCGCCGTCATACAGGGCCAGCAGCAAAACACGGCAGCCCTGGGCGGCGTATTCCTCCACCTGGGGGGCGATCTCCTCATAGCGGCTCTGCAGCAGCATCTCCGGCGCGCCCAGAAGGTAGGTCTCCTCGGCATCGAAGCTGACACCGCCGTATTTTTTTGCGGAGGTAAACGGCATCGTCTCGATGGCCTTTTGCCGGACCTCGCCGGTGAAATACCGCCGCAGGGCGACCATGGTATCGTTATCATCCTGCATGGCGAAAACGTAATCCGCCATGATCATGCGGATATCCGAATCCTCGTACCGCTCCGGGCACAGGGGGACGATATCCTGCACGATCATCTTATTCTCCGTGATCGTGCCGGTTTTATCGACGCACAGGGTATCGACCCGGGCCAAAGTCTCGATGCACTCCATATCGTGCACCAGCGTCTTGCGCTGGGCCAGGCGGACGACGCCCGCCACGAGAGCCAGGCTCGTCAGCAGGTACAGCCCCTCGGGGATCATGCCGATGAGCGCCGCGACCGTCGACGTGATGCCGCTGGCGACATCCCGGTGCAGCCACAAAACCTCCTTGACCGCCAGCACCACGCCAAAGGGGATGACGATGATGCCGATCCATTTGACAAGCTTCGTCAGGGAGCGCATCATTTCGGATTTGCGGGTGTGCTGCCCCTTCTTCGCCTCCACCGTCAGCTTTGAGACGAAGGAATCCTCGCCGACGGCCGTCAGCCGCGCCTTGCAGCTGCCGCTGACCAAGAAGCTGCCGGAGAGCAGCTGGTCGCCGGGCTCCTTTTTGATCTCATCCGCCTCGCCAGTGATGAGGGATTCATTGACCTGGCACGACCCCTCGACGACCTCGGCATCGGCAAAGATCTGGTTGCCATTCTGGAAGATCACGATATCATCCCGGACCGTCCGCGCCGTGTCCAAGGTAAACGGCTCTCCATTGCGGATGACCGTCGCCTTCGGGGCTGAGAGGATGGAGAGGCTATCGAGCGTCTTTTTGGACCTTAGCTCCTGCACAATGCCGATGCCGGTATTGGCAAAGACGATGAAGAGGAACGTCAAATTCCGCCAGGACCCCACGGCGATCAGCGCCGCCGCCAGGATAAAGAACACCAGGTTAAAATAGGTAAATATATTAGAAAGTACGATCTGCTTTGCGCTTTTGCTGGGGGGATTTACCGGCGTATTGCAGTAGCCCGCGCGCTCCCGCTCCCGGACCTGGCCGCTGGTCAGCCCTGCTGCCGGGTCCGCGCAGACGACCGGCAGCGCCTGCCGCTTGACCGGCTCCGCCGCCTGCGTCCGGCGCAGCTTCTCCCGGACGGCCGCCCGGCGGGCATCGCCCGATTTCGCCTTTGGCATCGTCACTTCACACTCCTTTCGCCGCCAACGCACGCCGCAGCGCAGCGCCGTTGTCATCCCTAACATGATACCCCTTTTTCACCAATTTTTGAACCCCTATTTCCCATTTTTCGCAGAAATTTACATATTCTTAATAACTTAAGAGAAAATTCAGCAGGTATGCTCCGACAACCGCGCCGCAGGTCTTTCCGCCGTGCGGCGCCCTCCAGAAAAGCGCAAAAGAGCCAGGGCAAACGCCCTGACTCTTTGCTTATCAAACTGTGTGTGTTTATTTTGCCTTTTCCTTCTTGCCGCTGAAGAGGTTCCACAGCGGGCCGGAGATGCAGACGGACGAATAGCAGCCGCTGATGACGCCGACACAGATGGGTGCGGCAAAGTTGCGGATGGAGCTGACGCCCAGGATCAGCAGCATGACCATCACGACCAAGGTCGTGAACGTCGTGTTCAAGCTGCGGGCCATGGTCTGCCAGATGCTCTTGTCCACGATCTCAGAGAAGGGCGCCTTGCTGAATTGTACACTCTTCTTGTTCTCGCGAACGCGGTCGAAGACGACGATTGTCGCATTGATGGAATAGCCAAAGATCGTCAGCGCCGCAGCGATGAAGTTCATGTTGAACGGGATCTGGAAGATCACGTACATGCTCAGCATTACCAACAGGTCATGCAGCAGCGCCAAGACTGCCGCAACGCCCGACCGGAATTCAAACCGAATGGAGATATACAGCAAGATCAGCAGCACGGCGATGAGCGACGCCTTGATGGCCTTGCTCGTCAGGTCCGCGCCGACAGAGGACGAGACGAAATCGCTGCGGATATTATCGGCATCCTGCAGGTCATATTTCTCGGCGACGGCATTGAAGATGGCGTCGCGGGTGTTGGAGTCGACCTCCAGCATCTTGATGACGACCTGCGTGCCGGAGTCGCCAGCCCGGGTCACAGACGACGGTGCGCTGCCGCTGGTGTCCTTGACGATCTGCTCGATGTCGCTCGTGACATCGGCCGTGACGTCCGTATGCAGCTCATACTGCATCGTCGTACCGCCGAGGAAGTCAATATCGAAGTTAAACAGCTTCACCCCAAAGGGCAGAAGCAGGAGGCTCACCAGGCCGACGGCAATCAGGAGAATCGAGATCACCGCGAAGATTTTAAAATGGCCGGTAAAGCTGAAGTTAGAATATTTTTTTACCATGTTTGCCCCCTCCTTCCGTTACGCGCAATACGCCTTGGGGTTCGTGATCCGCAGCCCCACGGCGGCCTTCAGCAGGAGTTTCGTCACAAACAGCATAATGATCATCGAAAGGATAACGCCGATAAACAGCGTCTGCGCGAAGCTGATGATCGTGCCCGTCCCGAAGATCCACAGCACGACGGCTGCGATGATCGTCGTGATATTGGCGTCGATGATCGCCCGGAGCGCGCCCTTGTAGCCTGCGTCGATGGCATAGCGCAGCGTCTTGCCCAGGTGCAGCTCTTCCTTGATGCGCTCAAAGATGACGACATTGGCGTCGACGGCCATGCCGATGGTCAGGATGATGCCCGCGATACCCGGCAGGCTCAGGTTAATATGGAACACCGCGATGAGGACAGCGAACACGGCGCTGTACAGCGTCAGCGCCAGGCAGGAGATAACGCCCATCACACGGTAAATGATCATCATAAAGAGCATGACCAGGATAATACCAATCAGGCCCGCCAGCAGGCTCGACTGCAGGCTGCGCTCGCCCAGGGACGCACCGACGGCCTGGAGCTTGACACAGTCCAGCGTAAACGGCAGTTGCCCAGCAGCGATGATATTGGCCAGGTACGACGCACTGTCGGCGTCGGCACTGTTGCCAAGGGTGATGATGGCGGAGTCGGAGTCGATGCCCGTGGATGCGTATTTCGTATCGACCATCGGGGCGGAGATCTCCTCTCCGTCCATCTGGATGGAGAGATAGTTCTTGCCATCCGTCCGGCTGGCGATGGTTTTCGTCGCCTCGACGAATTTATCGTGGCCTTCCTTCGTGAATTCCAGCACGACATGGTGCTGGGCGATCCCCGTTTCGTCCACGGCGGAATACTGATACTTTGCAGACGCAATGTCCGCGCCCGAGAGCCAGACCTTGCCATCGGCGTCCTGGAATTCGACGACAGCCGTCGTCCCCAGCTGGCTGACGGCCTGCTCCGGGTCGTCCACGTTCGGGATCTCAACCACGATCTGCCGCTCGCCGGACTGGTACACGTTCGCTTCCGTGTAACCCAGCACATCCAGGCGCTGGCGGAGCATCGTCGTCGCGCTCTTTAGGCCATCGGAAATTTCGCTGGCGCCGGTCCCGTCGGGAATGACCGCCTCGTAGGTGATCTCCGAGCCACCGACGAGGTCCAAGCCGAGCACAACGCCGTCCTGCGTGCTGGGCACCACGCTGCCGATCCCGCAGAATGCCGTGTAGACAAACAGCGCGATGAGCAGCACCATAACCAGCACAGTCACAACACTTTTCTTCATAAAACTTTCTGCCTCCTAGCAACGCCCGCTTCTTGCAGTGCGCGGGCGTTTACATCTTTTCCCCTGTGGCGTTGCCGCCTTTTTTGACTGCTATGAAAACCGCCTTCGCGATCACCGTCCCCAGGACGCCGCAGATCACAGCCTCCAGAACGCCCTGGACGCCGACCATCGCCGCGACAAAGCCCAGAATGGACTTCCCGCCCAAAGACGCCCGCAGGCCGACGAGATACGGCGTCGCGCCAAAAAACAGCAGCAGCGCGCTCATAAAGAACACGGTATTGAGCAGCGCCCCGGAAAGGCTCGCCGCCGCAAAGGGCAGCAGCTTTCGCGGCTTTGCAGCCAGCGCCCGAAAGATCAGGCCGCAGCACAGCCCCATCAAAAGCCGCGGGACAATGCAGACGACCGCCGTCGCCCAAGGGTTGATGGCCAGCAGCTGCATGCCGAACTCGCTTTTGCCGAAGCACTCCCAGAAGCTCGTCAGCCCGAACACGCCCCCTAACAGCGCGCCCGCGCCCGGCCCCAGGATGATCGCGCCGAGAATGACCGGTACCTGCATCACGGTAAATTCCAGGACGGGTGTCTTGATATACCCCAGCCCGGTGATCTCCAACAGCAGCAAAAGCGCGGTCAGGACCGCCAGCTGCACCAGGTACCGTACGTCGTGCAAACGGTGTTTCATATGCAATTCCTCCTTGCTGTCGCTCCGCCCTCATTGTCGGATGCAACGCAATACAGCAATAATTTATCACTTTTTTCCCGATTTGTAAAGGAATATCTGCAAAACCGGCGGCCTTGCGCAAACTTTTTTTCGGTTTGCCCTTACTGTCCAAATTATTGGACATATCATGTGCTATAATAAAACCAGAAACAAACAAACCCCAGGCGGCGGAACCGGCCGGGCTCCTTCGCCCGCCAGCGCCGCCGCCCAGAGAAAGGACGTTATTGATTATGATGAAACAGACCGCCAAGATCATTCCCCTGCCCTGCCCGCAGACCGTCGCCGCGCCGCCCCGGCGCAGCCGCAATGGGCTGCTTGCCTGGCTGGAGACCGTCGTCACCGCCGCCATCGGCGTGTGCAGCATCGTCGGGCTGACGGCGTTTTTGATTCTCTGCTTTTAATCCGCCTTCGGCTTTTGCCGGGCGTTGTTATGGTAGAGGGTGATAAGGCCCTTGAGCAGCAGGTCCTTGTCGTAGATCATCTCCCGGCGGCAGTACGGCAGGATGAACCGGGAGATGCCCCCCGTCACGATGACCTTCACCGGCGCGCCCAGCTCCTCCTCCATCCGCTCTACCATGCCGTCCAGCATCGCCGCCGCGCCGATCATGACGCCGGACTGCATACAGTCGACGGTATTGTGCCCGATGGCCCGCTGGGGCTCGCCCAGACTGATGCCCGGCAGCTGCGCCGTCCGGCTGATGAGAGCGTCCAGGGAGATCTTGACACCCGGGCAGATGCAGCCGCCAAGATACGCGCCGTCGGCACTGATGGCGGAGATCGTCGTCGCCGTGCCCATGTCGACGATCAGCAGCGGCGCGCCGTACTCCCGGATCGCCGCCACCGCGGCGACGATGAGGTCGCTGCCCGCCTGGCGGGGGTTGTCGATGCGGATATCCAGCCCCGTCTTGAGCCCGGGGCCGACGATCATGCACTCCAGCCCCGTCAGCTTGCGGATGGCCGTCTTGAACGAGTTCAAAACCGGCGGCACGACGGAGGAGATGATGACATCCTCCACGTCCTGCACCCGGACGTCAAACAGCCCCAGCATACTCTTTAACTCCGCGCAATACTGGTCCGACGTTTTGAGGACATCCGTCGCCATCCGCGCTTCAAATTCGATCCTGCGGCCGGAAAAGCCGCCCAGGACGATATTGGTATTGCCAATGTCAATGCCTAAAACCATACATGTTTCCTCCCAGCGGCCCCCTATCGGGCCGCAATGCTTTTTTATTCACCCGGCGCCGCCGCGATGCGGCAGGTCAGCGCGCCGTCTGTGATCTCGATGATGCCATAGGTCGGCTGGGCGCTCTGGCCGCAGCTGCCAGGGTTTAAAAACCAGCGGCCCCCCTCGCAGCTGCAATAGGGCACATGCGTGTGCCCGAACAGCACCACATCCGCCCCCGCCTCCTGCGCCGCCAGCGACAGCCGCAGCAGGCCGTATTTGACGCCGTAGAGATGCCCGTGGGTCATAAAAAACCGGTAGCCCGCATACGCTGCACTATAGACGCCGGGCTGCGCCGGGGCAAGATCGCAGTTGCCGCAGACCTGGCAGAGGGGCCCGTCCCAGGCAAGCTGGCGGCAGTCGCGCTCGCAGTCGCCCAGGTGGCAGACGAGGTCCGGTACCTCTGCGTCAATGGCCCGCTGCATCGGGCCGACGCGCCCGTGGGAATCCGAAAAAACCAAAATTTTCACTGCGTTCACACTTTCCTCCGTGCGGTCATACCATGGCATGGCGGGATCTTTCCGCCGCGGCCGGACGCCCGCACCGCGGCGCGGCCCTTTCCGCGCCTCATCTCATTCGTCTATTATAGCAATCCTTGCGACAGGAGGCAATAACATGTTTGCAGAAAATCAGAATTTGCCCTTTCAGCCGGAGCAGGTGCGGCAGGTGCTGGGCAGCCCCGCGGGCAAGAAGCTGCTGCAGCTTCTGACCCAGGATGGCGGCGCGGCGCTGCAGCAGGCCGCGGCGCGGCTCAAGGCGGGCGATACCGCCGGGGCCCAGGCTGCCCTCGCCCCGTTCCTATCCTCCGAGGAGGCCGCCGCCCTGTTGCAGCAGATCAACCGCAGCGCCCAGAGGTGATGCCATGGAGCTGGCGGAACAACTCGATCAGCTGCTCGCGGACCCGGCCCAGATGAATGCGCTCTTCCAGCTGGCCCAGAGCTTCCTGGGCAGCGGCCCCGCCAGCGCCGACGGCCCCAGCAGCCACAACGGCCCCGGCGAACCCAGCGGACCCAATGGCCCTGAGGCCCCGGGCAACGCCCCGCCGCCCGCGCCGGACCCGGGCCAGCTGCTACAGCTGGCCCAGCAGCTGCAATCGGCAAAGGCCGGCGCACCCAAGCAGCAGGCGCTGCTGGAGGCCCTCAAGCCCTTTGTCAGCCCAGCGCACCAGAAGCGCCTGGCCCGGGCGCTGCAGCTGGCGCAGCTCTCCAAAATGGCAGGCCTTGCCCTCCAGACGCTGGAGCAAGAAAATGACACGTGAAAGCGGGGGATCTCATGTATAGCCGTTACACGCCAAACGAAGGCGGCGGGTATGACCGGACCCCGGTGCTCCCGCCGCCCGGGCCGCCGCCCGCGCCGCCCAAGCCGGAATTGCCGGACCGACCGGCCCGGCCAGACCGGCCGCCTGCGCCGCCGCAAAAACCCGCGCCGCCGCAAAAGCCGCCAAAGCCTGGCAGCGGCCTGCCCGGCCTGCTGCGCCAGCGCCTGGCCCGGGGCTTTGACGCAGGCGATCTGCTGATCCTGGCCATTTTGCTGCTGATCTTGCAGGACAGCCAGGAGGACCGGCTCGCCACCTACCTGACCATTGCGTTTTTTCTACTGCTGTAACAAACACCCCCGCCGCCTGCCAGCCAGAGCTGCAGACGCGGGGGTGCGGTTTGAGCTTGTCAAAAAGATTTTTTGACAAGCTCTCAAATGCGACCCGCTGCGCTGGGCTCGCATTTGAGGGGACTGCAGCCCGCTGCAGCGCACTCGCAGCGCGCCATTGGCGCGCTGTTCGCACGTTTGCGGGCTGAGAAGTATTTTCTCCGACGTATGCGCCGCCGGAGAAAATGATTTGACTCTATTTGCGCCTGCGGGCGCAAACTCTGCGAGGCTTTTTTTGATTGGCTGCCTATGGTTTTATAATCCTAGGATCCCCAAACGCGGTGCGTTTATTCTGCGGAGAAGTCTGCTGGGCGCTGGGGCCGGACGCCGAAATGCCAGGCGATGGCGTCGGCGATGCGGCCGCAGGCGTTGCCGTCGCCGTAGGGGTTGACGGCTTTGGCCATTTTCTCATAGGCCGCCGGATCGTCCAGCAAGGTATTTGCCATGGCGACGATGCGTTCCGTCTCGACGCCCGCCAGCTTCGCCGTCCCGGCGGCGATGGCCTCGGGGCGCTCCGTCTCCCGGCGCATGACGAGGACAGGCTTGCCCAGGGCGGGCGCCTCCTCCTGCAGGCCGCCGGAATCCGTCATGACAAGATAAGACCGGGCCATGAGGTTGTGCATCTCCTCAACATTGATGGGGTCGATGAGGCAGACATTGGGGATGCCCCCCAGATTCCGCCCGGCGCACTCCCGGACGACGGGGCTCAGATGCACCGGATAGACAAACGTCACATCCGGATGCGCCGCGGCGATCTCGCGGACCGCCTGCATGATATCCTCCATCGGCTTGCCGTAATTCTCCCGCCGGTGGCAGGTCAGCGTGATGATACGCCGCCCGGCAAAGTCCAGCGCGTTCAATTCCGGCGTCGTAAACTGAAAATCAGGCCGGACCGTCGTCTTCATCGCGTCGATGGCAGTGTTGCCGGTGATAAAGATCTCCCCGGCGATGGCCTCCCGGCGCAGGTTCTCCGCGTTGGCCCGGGTGGGGGAAAAATGCAGCGTCGCGATATCGCCGACCAGTGTCCGGTTCATCTCCTCCGGGAAGGGGGAGTATTTGTCCCAGGTCCGCAGGCCCGCCTCGACGTGGCCCACCGGGATCTTGTGATAGAACGCCGCCAGCGCCCCGGCAAACGTCGTGGACGTATCGCCGTGGACGAGGATCATATCCGGCTGGGCCTCGTCGATGACATGGTCCATCCCCAGCAGGGTCTTCGTCGTGATGGTCGAGAGGGTCTGGCTCTTTTCCATGATATCCAGGTCATAGTCGCCCTGGAGATGGAAAATTTCCATGACGGAATCCAGCATCTGGCGGTGCTGCCCCGTCAGGCAGCAGATGCTCTCGAAGCAATCCCGGGCCGCCAGCTCCTTGACCAGGGGGGCCATTTTGATGGCCTCCGGTCTCGTCCCAAACACGGACATGATTTTAAATTTCTTCATTTCGATTCTCCTTCATCCTCCGCCGGGGGCACCGGGGCTTCGCCGTCTGGCGCTTTGCCGTGCTTCCGGGGGTAAATAAAGATCATTTCAAAGCCGATGGCTCCGACCACGAACACGCTGCCGATCAAAATCAGCGCCTTCACCTCGCCGGAGCTGGTCAGCACCACGGCAGCCAGGCCCAGGATCGCCGTCAGCATATACGTGATGGCGACGGACTGCTTCTGGCTGAAGCCCATGTCGATGAGCCGATGGTGGACATGCCCCCGGTCGGCCTTCATCGGGTTCTGCCCCTTGGCCAGCCGCCGGATGATGGCAAAGCAAATGTCAAAAATCGGCACGCCCAAGATCAGGAACGGCACAGCAAACGAGATGATGGCATAGAGCTTGAACAGCCCCTGGATGGAGACCGTCGCCAGGATAAAGCCCAAAAATGTCGAACCGGTGTCGCCCATGAAAATTTTGGCCGGGTTAAAATTATACGGGATAAAGCCCAGGCACGCGCCCAGCAGCGCCGCCATAATGACAGCGATATTATTCTCCGCGACCATGAGCGCCACGACAAGCATCGTCGCCGCGCTGATGCCGGAGACGCCGACGGCCAGGCCGTCCAGCCCGTCGATAAAGTTGACGGCGTTGGTGATCGCCACGATCCAGATGATCGTGATCGTCACGGAAAGCCACTCGGGCAGCGCCATATATGTCGCCGCAGAGCCGGGCACCGGGTTGGAGAGGAATTCGATCCTGCAGCCGTGCAGCACGACGACGACCGCCGCGAAGATCTGCACGACGAATTTCGGCAGCGCCGGCAGCGCCATGATATCGTCCAGCACGCCCAACACGACGATGATCGTCGCGCCCAGCAGGATGCCCTTGGTCTGCGTGTCGATCTGGGCGAAGATCAGAACGCTGAACATGAATGCGATAAAGATCGCCAGCCCCCCCAGCCGGGGGATCGGAACCTTGTGCATACGCCGGTTGTCCTTCGGCACATCCACCGCACCGACCTTATAGGCAAGCAGCTTCACCAGGGGCGTGGCCAAAAAGCTGACGCCTGCCGCCAGGAGCACCGCGCCCAGCATAAAAAGCACAAAATGGAGTTGGGATGACAAGTACCGTCACGTCCTTTCCCGCAGCGGCAGCTGCTTACTTGGCCACGAAGCCGATTTTTTTCTGCACCTTGCGCAGCGTCTTGTTGGCCAAGTACTGGGCCTGCTCCGCGCCGCGCTTATAGATGGATTCAAGGTACGCCTTATCCTGCATCAGCCGCTCGGCCTCCTCCCGGATAGGACGCATTTTCTCAATCACGGCCTCGCCGACAGCGGGCTTGAAAACGCCATAGCCCTGGCCTGCAAATTCGGCCTCCGCCTCGGCCATCGTCTTGCCGGTGGCGGCGCAGTAGATCGTCAGCAGGTTCGAGATGCCGGGCTTGTTCTCCTTATCATAATGCACGCTGGCCTCGCAGTCCGTAACAGCGCGCTTGAATTTGCGCAGAATATCCTCCGGCTTGTCCATCAGATAGACGCAGCCGTCCGGGTCAGACTTGGACATCTTGCTCGTCGGATTGCCCAGGCTCATGATCTTCGCCCCCAGCTTCGGGATGAAGGGCTCCGGCAGAGTGAAGGTGTCAGAATAGACGCCGTTGAACCGCTGGGCGATATCCCGGCAGAGCTCCACATGCTGCTTCTGGTCCACCCCCACCGGGACAAGGTCCGCTTGGTAAAGCAGGATATCCGCCGCCATCAAAACGGGGTAGGTAAACAGGCCCGCCGTGATATTATCGGCGTGCTTTTTCGACTTGTCCTTAAACTGGGTCATCCGGCTCAGCTCGCCGAACTGGGTGTAACAGCCCAGGATCCAGCTGAGCTCCGCATGCTGCGGCACGTGGCTCTGGATGAACATGATGTTCTTCTCCGGGTCCAGCCCGCAGGCGATATACTGCGCCAGCTGCGCCAGGCTCCGCCGCCGCAGCTCCGCCGGGACCTGGCGGACCGTGATGGCGTGCATATCCACGATGCAATAGATGCAATCGTAATCGTCCTGCAGATCGACCCAGTTTTTGATTGCACCCATATAAGAGCCCAGGGTCAGCTCCCCGCTGGGCTGGATGCCGCTAAAAATACGTTTTTTCTCTTCCATCAGGCAAATACCTTCTTTAGTTTAAATTTGACTCCCACGTATTCTAACACATTTTGCAAAGTATCGCAACAAAGCATTGACAGAAACCCGCAAAGAAATGTAAAATAACCGCAGAACGTAAAATTACGGAGGTACCAAGTACATGGATTTCTTTGACGAGATGGAAGCGCGCATCCCCCGGGGCGAGGTCCGCACCCGGTTTGCGCCCAGCCCCACCGGCTATATGCATATCGGCAATCTTCGCACCGCCCTGTATACCTGGCTCATCGCCCGCCGGGCCGGCGGCAAATTTATCCTGCGCATTGAAGATACGGACCAGGGCCGCCTGGTCGAAGGCGCGGTCGACGTCATCTACAACACCATGGCCCAGTGCGGCCTGGATCACGACGAAGGCCCCGATGTCGGCGGCCCTGTCGGCCCCTATATCCAGTCCCAGCGGCAGGACCTCTTCGGCAAGTACGCAAAGCTTCTCGTCGAAAAAGGCGGCGCGTACTACTGCTTCTGCCAGAAAAGTGACGACGGCACTGCCCCCGAGGGCGGCGCAGCCGTCGCCAAGCACACCTGCGGCTGCCCGCAGCTGAGCCCGGCGGAGATCCAGGAAAAGCTGCAAAGCGGTGCGCCCTACGTCATCCGCCAGAAGATCCCCCGCACCGGCGCGACGACATTCCACGATATCACCTTTGGCGATATCACCGTGGAGAATAAGGAGATGGAGGACCAGGTCCTGCTGAAGTCCGACGGTCTGCCGACCTATAACTTCGCCAACGTTGTGGACGATCACCTCATGGGCATCACCCACGTCGTCCGCGGCAGCGAGTACCTCTCCTCTGCCCCGAAGTACAATCTGCTCTACCAGGCCTTCGGCTGGCCGGTGCCGGAATATGTCCACTGCTCCCCCGTCATGCGGGACGCGCAGCATAAAATGTCCAAGCGCCACGGCGACCCGAGCTTTGAGGACCTGCTCGCCCAGGGCTTTTTGACGGAGGCCGTCCTCAACTATGTCGCGCTGCTGGGTTGGTCGCCCCGGGGTGAGCTGGCAGAGCAGGAGTTTTTCACCCTGCCGGAGCTTGTCCAGGCGTTTGACATCGCGGGCATCTCCAAATCCCCCGCCGTCTTTGACCTTGCCAAGCTGCGCTGGATGAACGGCGAGTATATCAAGAAGCTGTCGCCGGAGGCGTTTTTTGCCAAGGCGGAGCCCTGGCTGCGCCAGGCCATCCAGACCCCGTCCATCGACCTGCGGGCCGTGGCGGCGCTCATCCAGCCCCGCTGCGAGGTCCTGGGGGATATCCCGGAGAAGGTCGCATTTTTGCAGGCCCTGCCGGCATATGACAACGCCCTCTATATTCACAAAAAATCTAAGACGAACCTGGAAAACAGCCTGGAGAGCCTGGAAGCAGCCCTGCCCGTCCTGGAAGGTCTTGCCGACTGGACGAACGCCGGGCTCTACGACGCCCTGACCGCCCTGGCAAGCTGCCGGGAGGTCAAAAACGCCGTGATCCTCTGGCCGGTGCGCGTCGCCATCTCCGGCCTGCAGTCCACCCCCGGCGGCGCGACGGAGCTTGCCGCCCTGCTGGGCAAGGACGAGACGCTGCGCCGCATCCGCCAAGGCATCGCCCAGCTGCGCGCCTGACCCAGAAAGGCGGGACGCTTTGCTGACAGGCTTTCAGACCTTCCTCATCCTACTTTACCTTTTCTTCTTCGGCTCCATCGCCGGATGGGGGCTGGAGCTGCTGTTCCGGCGCTTTATCTCCCGGGCAAACCCGGACCGGCAGTGGCTCAACCCCGGCTTTCTGATCGGGCCGTACCTGCCGCTGTACGGGACGGGTACCGTCGCGCTCTTTGCCCTGTCCAGCATTCAGGAGGCCGTCTTTGGCGGCCTGGGGCATGGCATCGCCCTCTATGGCATCCTGTTTCTCGTCATGGCCCTGGCCATGACGGCCATTGAGTATATCGCGGGCCTGATCTTCATCAAGGGCTTCCATGTCAAGCTCTGGGATTACACCGGCCAGTGGGGCAATATTCAGGGGATCATCTGCCCGAAGTTCACCCTCATCTGGGGCGCGCTTTCGATCATCTATTACCTGCTGCTCTATCCGCCGCTGCGGCGGTTTGTGGAGTGGTTCGTCCTCCATCCCCTCTCATCCTTCGCCGTGGGCATGATCTTCGGCATCTTCCTCATCGACTGCGGCTATAGTATGCACCTGGGCACGCTGCTGCGGCGCAAGGCCAACGAGATCGACGCCATCGTCGATATGCAGGCCTTCCAACGCGAGAGCCGCAAGCTGGGCCGCTTCTTCCAGCTCCCCCGCTACCGCCCCCTCGCCGAACGCATCGACCGCTTCGACCTCTTCCTCCGCCGCACCCCCGCCAAACTGGCCGAAGAAAAAAACGAAAAACCCGCACCCTAATCATACACACCAAACGCACCAAAAGACACCAAGACACAGCATCCCCCACGGGACGCTGTGTCTTTTTATCCCCCAAAAAGCCTCGCAGAATTTGCGCCCGAATGATAACAAAGGCTTTCGCAATAATATCTTGCACAAAATCGTTTTTCCATTACAGCCATCCCGCAATCAATGCCCCACAGCCCCCCGAACACACACCGCTGCAAGCGCCCGCGCGCAGCGTAACCACCGTCCGATGCTGCAAACTACCGGCCACGCCATCCCCCAAGCTACCTCCGCAGTCCGTAAGCTACAGCGAAGCGGCAAGCGGTCTGCTCACCGGCCATCAGGGACGAATGCACGCGCAAATCTGCCTGGCACCTCGTACAGTATGCGGCGTCGATGACGGACGCAGTCCAGGCGAGCTCCTGGCGGGGATAGTGTGAAAGGGGCGGTCTTGGAGCCCCTTTCGCGTTCAATCAAAAAAGCATTTGCGCAGCAAATGCTAGGGCCGGACGCTTGCGGCCGGCCGCCCCCCGCCTTTGGCGGCGTCTTTCTTCCCCGATTCTTTCTCCGCTGGAGAAGAAAGAATCGGGCCCCCGGAGGGCGCTAGATAAACTGTCTGGTAGACCTTGGCTTGTAGAAATTTTCAAGTTTGTTTTTAAAGCCTGGTGGAATCGAGTACTGCGCTGGAAACTTGCTTTTGCAGTGCATCAATCTCTCTACGCTGTATGGGTTCGACTTAACCAATCGCGCTGCACTGCGCTTGCGCTCTTGGAGTCTTATCCATACACAAGGGGAGCCTTTTTTGTACCCCGGAGGGCTGGGGTGCCTGCGTCTCTTGTTGCAAAACCCCTCAGACGCGGCTAAAGCCGCGCCAGCTCCCCTTTCAGGGGAGCCTTTGGCTAAGTGCGGCGCTTGCAGGTGCAGTGCAAACTTGCAACAAGACCTCTCTGCTCTGCATGGGTTCAACTTAGCCAAACGCTGCACGTTTGGAGTCTCACCCAAGTCATCGCGTCCCGCGCTGACAGCTCCCCTTAAAAGGGGAGCCAAGGGCTCTGCGCCCTTCGGTGCCCAGCACCGCAACAGTTCGGCACGTAAGCACCGCATTCCCCCATCTCCCCGCTGCAAATACCAAAAACCGGGGCTGCGGTGCAAAACAGCAGCCCCGGCGGGAGCGGGGGACTCGCCCCCGCGTGTTATTATTTGATCGCGTTTATTTCCCGATCGCGCTTATTTCTCGATCTCGGCGCAGAAGCGCATCATAAACGTCGCCACCTGGGCGCGGGTCGTGCTGCCCCGCGGGTCCAGCAGGACCTTTTCGCCCTGCAGGTCGCCAGCCAGCAGGCCGCAGCCGTAGGCCCAGCGCATCGCCTCGACGGCGTAGGCCGAGATGCGGCCGTTGTCCTCGAAGGCGCCAAGGCCAGCGTCGCTGCCTGTCGAGACGTCGCAGCCGGTGTACTTCGCATAGCGATAGAAGATCGCCATCATCTGCTCCCGGGTCACAACATCGTTGGGCCTGAACGTATCTGCGTCATACCCTGCGACGACGCCCACGGACTTCGCCCACACGATGGCGTCGTGATACCACGTGTCCGCCGCAACATCGGCAAAGCCCGCCGCGTTACCGGCTGCCGGGCTGCCGTTCAGCCGCCACAGCATGGCCGTGACCATGGCACGGGTCGTCGCGTCCTGCGGCGCGAAGATGTTCTGGCCGTAGCCGACCATCAGGCCGTTCTCCAGGCAGAAATGCACGCCGTCATGATACCAAGCCGTCGTCGTGGCATCCGTGAAGGGCCAGATGGGGCAGGTCTCATCCTTCGGGCAATCCCGGTAGCCGATATCCCACGGCTTCGCCTTGTACAGAATGATATACGGCGAAAATTCGCTAGCCTGCAGCGCAACGACGCCGTTCGCTGCGTCCTGGACGCTGGCGCTTGCCGTCTTGACTGCATCATCATGCAGGTACAGGACCCGCACGTCCTGCTCGTCCAGATCCAGCCCCGTCTTCAGCGTGATGCTGATGGGCGCGTCCGTCTTATGGAGCGCGATCTTCTCGACGCTGCCGAGAACCTCCTCGCCTTCCTTCGCCGTGACGCCCAGGGAGATCGTCAGCTCCCAGACCTGCGCCGACTCGTCCGCTGTCTTGGTGCCTTCCAGCGCCTTCGCCTGCTCGTCCGTCAGGTCGCCGGTCAAGGTCACTGTCAGGGTGATCTTCGCTTTGACCAGGCTTGCGCCGCTGCCCAGGAGCTGGCGCAGCTGAGCTGCTTCCTCGTCCGTCAGGCCGTCCGGCGTCTTGCCCGTCAGGACGTCCCGCAGCAGCTGCCGGGCCTGCTGGGCCAGGGCTGCCTTGTCGCTGTCTTTAACCTCTGCCGCCGCGCCGGTGGACGCGACGACCTTGACCTGGACATCCACATCGACGGCCAGCTTGCCGTCGCCATCGTCAGACGGCTCCTGGCTCCAGCTGTCGATCGCCTGCCACTGGGCCGTCAGCGTGAGATCTGCCTCCGGCGTCAGCGTCGCGCCGGGCAGATAGCGGTTCTCACCATCGGACCACCCGGTGAAGACATAGCCTTCCTTCGTCGGCGCATCCTTGACGGTCACGCTCGTGCCGGGGTCGACGGTCTCCGTCGTCGGGTTCTCGTCATCCGCGTCGTGCTTGTAGGTCACAGTGACCTGGGGGATGGTATAGAGAGCCGCCCAGTTGCCGAGGGTGTAGCCTTCCCGGTAAGTCTCCTCCGCCGCGACCTTGTCGCCCTTCAAGACCTGGACCTTCCGGTCCGCCGTGTGCTGCCAGGTCAAGCCAGCATCCTTCGTGGTGACGGCTGTCTCCGTCTCCGCTGCCGGTGTCGTCTCGCCGGTGTACCAGACCAGGTTCGCATTCGTCGCCGTCACGTCCTCAGACAGGGTGCCGTCCTCGTTCTGGCCCCAGAATGCGCCATGGGTATTGTCCTTCGTGAACATCCAGATATCCGCCGTGCTGGCAAGCTCCAGCTTGTTGGCAAATTCTGCTTCCGTATCGTAATACGTGCCCACGCCGATGGCCTGGGCCTTGGCCCCTGCATAGGCGCGGACCCTTGCGGTGCCGGTGATGGCGATCTTGGCAAAGCCGCAGTCGAAGTCATTGCTTCTGCCGCCGCCGATGCCAGCGCCGCCGTCAGCGTTCATGCTATTGGCCTTGCCGCCGGTGGCGGTGACCGTACCGGAGGTGATGGCGATGGTCCCGCAGTCCGCCGTGCTGTCGCCGATGATATGATCCGCGCCGGACATCCAGATGCCGTTGCCGCCGATGCCCGCGCCGCCGCCATAGTAGACGCTGGTGATGCTGCTGTCAAAGCCGAAGTCGACCTTCTTGCCGACATCGCGGATCGTATCCGACCCTGCACCGCCTGTCGCCTGCAGGGAGCCCTCGCCGGAGATGGTCAGGCTCGCCCCGGGGGCGACGGCAATGCCAGCGTAGCCGCTGCTGCCTTCGACGCTATTTTCGCCCTGGAGCACCAGCTTCGCGCTGCCGCTCTTGACATAGATCGCCGGGGCGTATTTTAACGTGTCCGCCGTCGTGTGCTTCAGGACGGCGCTGTTCATCGTCAGCGTGACGTCCCCCGTCAGGACGATGGCCTGGCTGTCCGTCGCCGTGCCGGTGACGGTATACGCGCCGCCGCTTAGCGTCCAGACGCCGTCTGCCGCCGAGACTTCGCCCGACGCGCCGGTGACCGTTGCGCCGGTCTCACCCGCCAATACCACGCTGGGCATCAGCGTCAGGAGCATGCACAGGCAAACCAGCACGCTCAAGAGTCTTCTCCTCATGATCGAATTCCTCCTCTGTTTTTTGCCCCGCAGGCCGCAAGCACCTGGGTGGCAGTTTGCCCGCGGCAGCGGCACTGCCCCGGGCGCGTTGTAGTAAGTATTTGCTACACCCAATATGCGCGCTTTGTCAGACATTGTCAACTGATTTTCCGCTCTATTTTACAAAAAAGCCACCCAAATGCCCCCCATTTCCCCATCCAACGCTGCAAAAAATCGCCCCGCGCCCGCAGAGGCTACCAAGCCGCAAACCCCGCACCACCGCTGGAGGGAAAAGCCCGGGAAACCCCCAGCAAAAGCCTTGCAAATGGCCAAAAACTGTGGTATTCTAATAAAGTTAGCAGTCCGCCGCGCATACCAGGGAGGGTCATTATGCATTTATATGAATCCGGTGAGATGTATCTGGAGACGATCTACGTCCTCTCCCAGAAAAGCCCCGCCGTTCGCTCAATTGATGTCGGAGAATATATGGGCTACAGTAAGCCCAGCGTCAGCCGCGCCATGGGCCTTCTCAAAAGCGGCGGCTATGTCCTGGTAGACGACTGCGGCCATCTGACCCTGACAGACGCCGGACGCCAGATCGCCGAAAAGATCTACGAGCGGCACACCGTCCTGACAAAGCTGCTCACCCAACTCGGTGTCGATGCGGCAATCGCCGCAGAGGACGCCTGCAAGATTGAGCACGTCATCAGCGACGCCTCCTTCCAGGCGCTCAAATCACACGCGGCCCGTTTCACAGCGCAGCCGGGTGATGCGGGAGGTGTGCAGCATGGGTGATCTTCTCTCCGTTCTCTTTTTCGCCGCCCGCGTCGCGATCTACGCCGCCGTCGGCTATTTCGTCATCAAGTCCGCCGTCAAAGCCGCCCTCCGGGAGCACCAGGAGGAGCAAGAAGCGCAAGACAACGCTTGAACGCAAAAACCAAAAAAATCCCCGCCGCGCAGGGCTGATATAGTCCCCTTAGAGTAGACACTCGAAATAGCAAAAATTTCGAGACTACAATAAGGGGACTATTATTATGCCAAGAAAGAGACAGAAGAACAAACGATACAGCCCAGAATTGAAAATAGCGGTAGTAGAGGCGTATCTATCAGGAAAGGGCAGCATGGCAGAACTGGCAAAGGAATATGGGCTCTCTGACGAAAGTCGTGTGAGGGCTTGGCTGAAGTGTTATAATGGTCATAGAAAGTTTAAGCGGCACAGTGCTGCGAGAGGAGCGCCTTATATGACCAAGGGAAAGAAAACAACGCAGCAAGAACGCGCGGAGATTGTAGCCTTCTGTTTAGAACACGGCAAGGATTATCTGCTGACCGTAGAGCGCTATGGAGTATCTTACCAGCAAATCTACGCCTGGGTCCGCAAGTACGAGGAAAAGGGCATAGATGGACTGGCAGATGGCCGGGGGCGTACTAAGCCGGAGAGTGAAATGACCGAGTCCGAAAAGCTTCAAGCTCAGGTGCGGATGCTGGAAGCGCAGTTGCGGGATAAGGAAATGGAGATAGAGCTTCTAAAAAAAGTGAAGGAGTTGGAAGGAGGTGTTTGGTGGGAGAAGTAAGACAGGAACCATCCTATCTGGCAATTCAGTATCTTCATGAGACGAAGAAGTATCCCATCTCCAAATTGTGCGCCGCTTTGCATATACCAAGATGTTCCTACTATAAATGGCTGAAACGGGAGAAAAACAGGAATGAATTGTTGAATGAACAGATTATTGATTGGATCAAAGCGCTTTACATAGCGCAAAATGGAATTTTAGGATATCGACAGATGACGATTGCTATTAACAGGACGCATCAGACCCAATTTAACAAGAAACGGATCCGCAGATTGATGCGAGCACTGAATCTACGGTCGGTATGCCGCAAAAAGCGCTGCAGCTATACGCCATCCACTCCGGAAGTGACAGCAGAGAACATTCTGAACAGGGAGTTTCATGCAGACAAAGCAAACGAAAAATGGCTGACGGATGTAACGGAATTTAAGTGGTACGACGGTCCAAATGTCCACAAGATATATCTCAGCGCAATTCTTGATCTCTATGACAGACGAATTGTGGCATATAAAATTGGCACCAGCAACAATAACAAGCTGGTATTTGATACGTTCGATGAAGCAATTGAGAAGAATCCTAATGCACATCCTCTATTCCATAGTGACCGTGGATTCCAGTATACAAGTAAGCACTTTCGGGCAAAGCTGGACGCCGCAAAGATGGTGCAGAGTATGTCCAGAGTTGGACGGTGTATTGACAATGGTCCGATGGAAGGATTCTGGGGGATTCTGAAATCCGAGATGTACTATTTGAGAAAATTTTCTAGCGAGCAGACATTGACTTCCGCCATCGAAGAATATATCCATTTTTATAATACCAAGCGGTACCAGAAGCGCCTTCGCTGCATGACACCTATGGAGTTTCATGCTGCTGCATAAAAAGATGATCTCTGCCAATGCAGAGACCATCTCCAACAAAACATTTTTTGTTTTTTCACTGTCTACTTGACAGGGGGCACTTCAGGCTTTTGCCTTACGCAGCGGGTTTTTTGCGCACAAAAAACCGCGGGCCGCGCTCCCCAAAACCTGGGAGCGCGCCCCGCGCGTTATTTTTTTCTTCAATGCAGGCGCTTACTGCAAAATTGCCTTGTGGAAGACCTTCTTGCCCTTCTTGATCTTCGCCCCGGCCGCCAGCTGGGCCTGGGGGATGACCGCGTCGATGCCCGCGATCTTCTCGCCGTCGACACTGACGCCGCCCTGCTGGACAAGCCGCCGGGCTTCGCTCTTGGACGCGGCCAGCTTGCAGGCCACGAGCAGGTCGAGGATGTTCATGCCGCCGTCCGTGAGCTGCGCCGCTGCCAGCGTCGTCGTGGGCATATTGCTGTCGTCGCTGCCCGCGCCAAAGAGGGCCTGGGCCGCCGTCTGGGCCTTTTCCGCTTCGGCTTCGCCGTGGACGAGCTTTGTCAGCTCATACGCCAGAATTTCCTTGGCCTTGTTCAGCTGGCTGCCTTCCCAGTGGTCCATGGCGTCGATCTCCTCCAGGGGCAGGAACGTCAGCATCCGGATGCACTTGAGGACATCCCCGTCGCCGACATTGCGCCAATACTGGTAGAATTCGAAGGGAGAGGTCTTGTTCGGGTCGAGCCAGACTGCGCCCTTGGCCGTCTTGCCCATCTTCTTGCCCTCGCTGTTCATCAGCAGCGTGATGGTCATGGCGTGGGCGTCCTTGCCCAGCTTGCGGCGGATGAGCTCCGTGCCGCCCAGCATGTTGGACCACTGGTCGTCGCCGCCGAACTGCATATTGCAGCCGTAGTGCTGGTAGAGGTAGTAGAAGTCGTAGGACTGCATGATCATATAGTTAAATTCCAGGAAGGAGAGCCCCTTCTCCATCCGCTGCTTGTAGCACTCAGCCCGCAGCATATTATTGACCGAGAAGCACGCGCCGACATCCCGCAGCAGCTCAATATAATTGAGCTTCATCAGCCAATCGGCGTTGTTCACCATAATGGCCTTGCCCGGCCCGAAGTCGATAAACCGCTCCATCTGCTTTTTAAAGCAGTCGCAGTTGTGCTGGATGGTCTCCGGCGTCATCATCTGGCGCATATCCGTCCGGCCGGAGGGGTCGCCGACCATACCCGTGCCGCCGCCGACGAGGACCACCGGCCGGTTGCCCGCCATCTGCAGTCGCTTCATCAGGCAAAGCGCCATAAAGTGGCCGACATGCAGCGAATCCGCCGTCGGGTCAAAGCCAATATAAAACGTCGCCTTCCCGGTGTTGACCATTTCCCGGATCTCCGGCTCATTCGTCACCTGGGCGATCAGCCCTCTGGCCTGCAGCTCTTCATAAATTCCCATCGTGAAACTCCTTGTTATTAAAATAGATTGTTTTTAGATGCAAAAACAAAAAGCCCTCCGCTCCCGCCATCTTGCGCAGGAGCAGAGGGCGAAGGGACTGTTATACCCGCCTTCGCGGTACCACCTCTGTTGCAGCGCCTTCTCGCAAAGACGCCCTCACGGCGTGCAGCGCGCGCCCCGCGCCATAACGGGCGCACCCGTCCGCCTCTACCAAGCAGGGGCCATCCCCCACCCTTCCAGGCGGCAGCTCCGGGAGGTAATTTCGCACGCACCGGACCGCGCCCTTCCATCACCCGGGCGCTTTCTGTCAGGAACCGGTGCGGCTACTGCATCCCATCCTCGCATTTTCCTATTGATGCTATACTAGCAAATTTCCCGCCGTTTGTCAACGGGTGGAACCGGCATCGCCGCAATCATGGCGCAGCATCTCCGCCGCGCTGGAGATCGTCGTCTCCGTGATCTCTGCGCCGCCGATGAGTCGGGCCAGCTCTAGCTCCCGCTCCCGCCGCGCCAGCGGCTCGACGGCCGTATACGTCCTGCCCGCCCGCTCGGATTTGGAGACCCGCAGATGGCAGTCCGCCATCGCCGCGATCTGGGGCAGATGCGTCACGCACAGAACCTGCTTGCTCTTTGCGACGCTTGCCAGCTTCTCCGCGACACGCTGGGCCGCCCGGCCGGAGACTCCGGCGTCTACCTCGTCAAAGATCAGGGTCGGGACAGCATCCCGCTCTGCCATAACATTCTTGATGGCCAGCATGATCCGCGCCAGCTCGCCGCCGGAGGCGACGCGGCTCATGGGCTTTAATGCCTCGCCTGCGTTGGCGGACATCAAAAACCGCACCACATCCATCCCCGTCTCGCTGGGCTGTGCCTTTTCAAACTGGCAGACAAACTGCACCCGGGGCATATCCAGCTGCCGCAGCTCCTCGACGATGCGGTCCGATAACCGCGCCCCCGCCGTCCGCCGCGTCGCCCGCAGCGCCTTGGCGGCGGCCAGCAGCCGCGCCTTCTGGGCTTCCAGGTCCTGGGCAAGCGCCTGCAGGCGGTCGTCCGAGAATTCGATCTGGTCCAGCCGCTGCTGCGCGCTTTCGCACAGGGTCAGCAGCCCCGTCTCGTCGGCCCCGTATTTGCGGAAAAGCCGCTGCAGCTGGGCAATGCGGCTCTCCGCCTGCTCCAGCTCCGCCTCGCTGTAGGAAAGGTCCTGCCGCCGGGCACGGACATTTTCCGATAGGTCCTGCACCTCGTACATGAGCTCCTTCGCCCGCTGGGAGAGCGCCGCCAGCGCGTCGTCAAACCGCGCCGCCTGGTGCAGCGCTGCCGCCGTCTGGCTCAGCATCGCCTCGGCCCCGTTGGAGGACTCGTCGCCGTACAGGCAGCCAATGGCTGTCTCCAGCCCCGCCTCTAATTTCTCGGCATTTTGCAGGACGCTTTGCCGCGCCCGCAGGGCGTCGTATTCGCCGGGCTGCAGCTTCGCCCGGGTCAGCTCCTCGATCTGGTGGCGCAAGGCGTCTGTCAGGCGGAGCTTTTCGCCCTCGTCCATCTGCAGCCGCGCTATCTCCTGCCGGATGGCAAGATAGGCGTCATATTCTTTCCGGTACGCCGCCCGCTCTTCTTCATTGCCCGCGAAGCTGTCCAGGCAGGCAAGATGGCTCGCCTCGTCAAAGAGCTGCTGGCTGTCGTGCTGGCCATGAATTTGCACCAGCTGCAGCCCCAGCTTCTTGAGCGTCGCCACCGTCACCGGCAGGCCGTTGACGCGGCAGACGTTCTTCCCATCCAGAAAGATCTGCCGCTGCACCAGCAGCTCATCGCCATACGGCACGTCGTAGTCGGAAAACCAGGCAAGCTCCGGCACCCCGGTAAAGACCGCCCGCACCGTCGCCTTGTTCGCCCCGGTGCGGATGACATCCCGGTACGTCCGCTCGCCCAGGATCGCATTGATCGCGTCGATGACGATGGACTTGCCCGCCCCCGTCTCGCCGGTCAGGACGTTGAACCCCCGGTCAAAGGTGAGATCCGCCGCCTCGATGACGGCGATATTTTCAATATGCAGCAGTGAAAGCATGTGATTTCCCCCTGCCCCCGGGCGTTACGACACCAGCTTCTTGATCTCCGCGCAGAAGGCCGCCGCCGCGTTATTGTCCCGCATAACGAGGAACGCCGTATCGTCCCCCGCCAGGGAGCCGACGACGACGGACATATTCATCGCGTCGATGGCCGAGCACGCCGCGGAGGCCAGCCCCGGCAGCGTCTTGATGACGACCATATTCTGCGCGTAATCAAAGCTGGTCACGCACTCGCGGAAGATCGTATTGAGCCGGGCGGAAAACGTCCCGCCGACTTCTTTGTTGGAGGTGGCGTACCGGTAGGTCCCCAGGGACGTCAGCTCCTTCACGATGCGCAGCTCTTTGATATCCCGGGAGATCGTCGCCTGGGTGCTTTTAAAGCCGCTCTTTTGCAGCTCGTCCAGCAGCTGCTCCTGGGTCTCGATATCCATTGCGGAGATGATCTCCATAATTTTTGCCTGCCGTTTGATCTTCATAAAAACCGCCTCTTATCTGTCCCGAATTTTTGGTTGACCACTTCAAAAAAGCTCTGCTCCTTCAGCTTCACCAGCTGCACGTCCTGCGCCGCCCGGGTGACCTGGATGATATCGCCGGTGCTCAGCTTGAAGGCCTTGCCGCCGTCGATGGAAAGGTACGCGTTCCGCCGCCCGACCTTCCCGATCCGGGCGCTGATGGTCCGCTTGGACGAGGTCACAAACGGCCGCGTCATCATATCGTGCGCGCAGATGGGGGTAATCAAAATATTATGCGCCGTCGGCTCCACGATGGGCCCCCCGGCGGACATGGAATACGCCGTCGACCCCGTTGGCGTGCCGAGAATCAGCCCGTCGCCGACGACCTGCATCACATCCACCCCGTCGCAAACGACGGTCAGCTGGATGATCCGGGCGACGGCCCCCTTGGCGATGACGGCGTCGTTCAGCGCCAGCTCCTGCCAGATGACCTCACCGCCGCGGATGACCTCGACCTGGAGCATCATCCGGGCCTCCGTCGTGTAGCGGTCGTCTTTCAGCTTGCGCAGCAGGTGCATCTCGTTGCTCTCCAGCTCCGCCATAAAGCCCATGGTGCCGATGTTGATGCCCAGGGCCGGGATGCCCGCCTCCGCCGCCGCCTTGGCCGCGTGGAGAATCGTGCCGTCGCCGCCAAAGCAGATGAGCAGCTCCGCCCCCGGCAGCTCCTCCGGCAGGCTTGCCAGCTGCACCCCCGCCGGGCAGTCAAAATTCTTCTCCGCCTCAAAAGCCAGGCAAAGCTTTGCGTGAATGCCGACAGAGCGCAGAATCTTCTGCGCCTTGCGGGCCGTCTCAAAATTCTTATCCCGATAGGGATTTGATGCCATGACAATGTTTTTCATACGTTTTGTATCCTTACAGCGCCGCGTGCGCCTGGCGCACCAGCGCCTCCGGCTGGCAGCCGCAGTCCGGCCCCGCCGCCTGGCTCAAATGCGCCAAAAATTCAATGTTCCCCTCCGGCCCCTTGACCGGAGAATACGTCAGCGCCCGGACGGTAAAGCCCAAGCCCCGGGCCAGCGACAAAAAGTCCTCCAGGACCTCCACATGGACCGCTGGGTCCCGCACGACGCCCTTTTTGCCGACCTTCTCCCGCCCCGCCTCAAACTGGGGCTTGATGAGGCACAGCACCTGCCCCTCCGGCTTGAGGAGCTTCTGCACCGCCGGCAGAACGATATGCAGGGAGATAAACGAGACGTCGATGACCGAAAGGTCCAGCGCCTCTCCCAAATCCTCTGGCGTGACATAGCGGATATTCGTCCGCTCCATGCAGACGACCCTAGGGTCCTCCCGGATTTTCCAGGCCAACTGCCCATAGCCCACGTCGATGGCGAAGACCTTCTTCGCCCCGTGCTGGAGCAGGCAGTCGGTAAAGCCGCCGGTGGACGCGCCGGAGTCGCTGCAGGTGTAGCCCGTCGGGTCAATGCCAAACTCCCGCAGCGCCTTTGCCAGCTTCAGCCCGCCCCGGCTGACGTAAGGGCACTGGCTGCCGTGGATGGTGATCTCCGCCTCCGGCGCCACAGCAAGGCCCGCCTTATCGGCCCTCTGCCCCGCGACATAGACATTGCCGCTCATAATGATCGCCTGCGCCCTGGCCCGGGTCTCCGCCAGGCCCCGCTGCACCAGCAGGATATCCAGCCGTTCTTTATTCTTCGCCATGCAGCGCCTCCTCGACCTTTGTTGCAATGCCCGCCGCGTCAATGCCGCAGCGCAGCCTAAGCGCGGGAACCGTCCCATGCTGAATAAACCGGTCGCCCAAGTTCACCCGCAGCACCCGGCAGGGGAAATGTTCCGCCGCCAGCGCCGCTGCAATGGCCTGCCCGACGCACCCGGCGTCAATGGCCTCCTCGGCAACGATCACCAGCCCCGTCTCGCGGGCTGAATCCAAAACCTTTTCCAAATCCAGCGGCGCGATAGCGTTCAGCTTCAAGACGGTCGCGCGAATGCCCCGCGCCTCCAGCAGCTGCGCCGCCTGCAGGGCCTCGTTGATCATCGTCCCGTAGGCGATGATCGTCACGTCCCGCCCCGGCCGCAGGACCGGGTCCAGGCACACGCCGGTATACGCCCCGTCGCCTCCCCGGGGGTAGCGCACGGCCACCGGCCCGTCCATCTGACAGATGGCCTGACTCAGCATCCGCTCCAGCTCTCGCCCGTTGGCGGGGCACAACACCGTCATCCCAGGGACCGTCCGCAGATACGCCGCGTCGAAAATACCCTGGTGCGTCTCCCCATCCGGGCCGACCAGCCCCGCCCGGTCGACGGCAAAGACAACATGCAGGCGCTGCATCGCCACATCCTGCAGCAGCATGTCATACGCCCGCTGCAAAAAAGTCGAATACACCGCCACAACGGGGATCATCCCCTGCTTGGCAAGGCCCCCCGCCAAGCAGACGGCGTGCCCCTCGGCAATGCCGACATCAAAATACCGCTTCGGAAACTGCCGGGCAAAGCCCTCCAGCCCCGTGCCATAGCACATGGCCGCCGTGATGGCGCAAAGCCGCGGCTCCGACTGGGCCAGACTGCAAAGCGTCCTGCCAAACACATCAGAGAACGTCGGTCCGCCGCCATCGGCGCTGGGCACGCCGGTAACCGGATCAAACTGCCCGATGCCGTGGAACAGGGCCGGATTCTCCTCCGCCGGGGCATAGCCCTTGCCCTTTTTTGTCAGGACATGCAGCAGCACCGGCCCTTGCATCTCCTTGGCCCGCCGCAGCATATAGATCAGCCGCGTGATATCATGCCCGTCCACCGGGCCCATATACTGAAACCCCATCTCCTCGAAGATCGTCACGCCGACCAGGCGGCGCTTGAGCCGGTCCTTGAGCCGATGGGTCACGTTGTAAAGATGCTGCCCGCCGGGCAGTGCCCTTGTCAGGCGGCGGTAATTCCGCTTAAGCTTGAAATAGCCCGGCCTGCAGCGAATCAGCTTCAAATGCCCCGCAATGCCGCCGACATTTTTCGCAATCGACATCTCATTGTCATTCAAAATGACGATCAGCGGCTCCTTGCTGGCCCCGGCGTCGTTCATCCCCTCGTAAAAGAGGCCGCCGGTCATCGCGCCGTCGCCCAGTAGGGCGATGACATTGTAATCGGCCCCCTGCAGTGTTCTCGCCCGGGCCATACCCAGGGCGACGGAGACGGCGTTGGACGCGTGCCCCGCCACGAAGGCGTCTGTCTCGCTCTCGTCGGGCTTCGGGAAGCCGGAGATGCCGTCCAGCGTCCGCAGGCCGGTCATGGCGTCCCGCCGCCCCGTCAAAATTTTATGGACATAGGACTGATGCCCCACGTCAAACACGAGGCGATCCCGCCGCGTGTCAAATTCCTTTTCAATGGCCACCTGCAGCTCCACGATGCCCAGATTGGACGCCAGATGCCCGCCGGTCTTGGCCACATTCTGCACCAGCCACTGCCGGATCTCCTGACAGAGCTGCGCCTCCTGCTCCCACGGGACGGCCAGCAGGTCCTCCCGGGAATTGATATGCTCTAGTATCTGCATAATGATTTCCTTATAAATCTATCATCAGCCGCACATGCGGCATTTATTTCTTTTTCCGGGAGAACAGCCCCAGCACGCGCGCCGTCAGAAAGACGATGTTTGTGCTGCACCGCATGGCGATGGACTTCCCCGCCGCCTTGCCGCCGACGGTCATCCCCGCCACCAGGCCGGACATCGCCAGCTGCACGACATTCCCCCGCCCTGTCTGGGCGATCTGCGCGATGATCTGCCCCGCGATGACGGCCGAAGCTGCACCGGAAATAATGCCGCAGATATCCCCCACGACATCATTGCAGAACGAGGCGACCTTATCGGCATTGCGCAGCAGCCAAATGGCCTTGCCCGCCCCGGGGACCTTCTTCGCCGCCATGGCGTGAAACGGCTTTTCATCCGCCGCTGTCACCGCCACGCCGACCATATCAAACAAAATGCCCAGCGCGACGATAAAAAACAGCAGCAAAAACGCCGCCAGCATCCCGCTGTTTTCCAGCAGCACGCTGGAGATAAATGAAAACGCCGCCGAGATGCAGACTGTCACCAGGACAATCGTCACGCACCATCTCCAGCGCTTGGGCTGCTTTTTTTGCTTTTTCTCCCGTTTGGCCGGTTGCGCTTCCAAAAGCCGTTCCTCCCTGTGCAGTTGCAATGCCTGCCCATGCTTCAAATTTCAAAAAATGTGGCGGCAGATAAGATTAAACCTGCGCCTTAGGTCGGGTAGGATTTCCCCGGCGGAACCCGCCCGTCACCGGAACGGCCGTTTCCGTTTCATCCCGCCGTCTGCGCGTCGCCGCAGCAGAGACCCGATTGCCACTTAGTACGCACTGCAATCCCTTATCTGCCCCCGAAAGACAGCCTAGGTGCTTTCCACAACATCGTTCCCGATCCCTAGCCTCTTTTGCAGGTGCGGTTTCAAGGGGATATCACCTTTTCCCATGGCCATGGGCAAGTATGCATCGCTCCCCTATCCCATCGCCCCCACGCAAGGCAGGCTACACTGCACACAGCACACGATTCTATGCACCGCCTTGCAGGTTGATCCTATTCCGTACGCGACCGGAAGGTGGCAGAGCCAACTACGCAGCGGCCGTCGCAAAGTAACAGGTCTCCACGAAAATTGGGTCAGTCGCCACATGCCATTGTGGTTGCCCAAAATTCTTAACCCCCAGCATCCACCCGAAACTGGGCGTAACAAGCAAACACCAGGGACTTCATCGATATGCCCTTTAAAGGATTTTTAGGCCCTTCCTCAGAACCGGGACTTCTGACTAGGATACTGCGCCACGTATACATATTATCACAATATTCATTCATATACAACCCCGAATCCATCTTTTCTCCCCGCCCCCCAAAATTTCCCGCCCCCGCCGCAGGGTACGCCGCGCTGTCACACGAAAGAAAAACTTTAAAATTCACTTGCAATTGCTTGAATTTGCAAGCGTTTTTGTGTATACTATAAAAAATGAGAAAAGGAGTGTGATGCAATATGGCAAACAAATCCGCCGTCTACGCCCGGATCGATCCAGGGCTAAAGCAAAACGCAGAGCAGATCCTGCAGCAGCTCGGAATCACCCCCTCCAGCGCGATTCAGATGCTCTATCGCCAGATCGTCCTGACCCGGGGCCTCCCGCTGGACCTGCACCTGCCCCCTGCGCCCCCCACCGCCATCGGCGCCATGCCCCAAGCCGTGCTGGACGCCGAACTGCAAAAAGGTCTCGACTCCCTCCACACCGGCGTTACCTACTCTCCCGACGAAGTCGACGCAGCCCTGGCGGAATCCTTCGGCCTATGAGCGATGCGTACCGTGTTGCTTACGCGCCGGAAGCGCTGGACGATTTGAAAGCGATCTATACCTATCTTGCCCAGGTCCTGCAAGCCCCGGGCACCGCGCAGGAGCTGGTGGGCCGCCTGCGCAGCCAAATTCGCGCGCTGGACCAGCTGCCTGCCCGCTACCCCCTGGTAGACTGGGCCCCATGGAACCGCATGGGTATGCACAAAATGCCCGTCGGCAATTTTGTCGTATTTTACACCGTGGACCGCGAATCCGCAGCCGTCACCGTGATCCGTATCGTCTACGGCGGCAGAGATTTAGAATCCCTCGCTTCCCAACTGCAATAAAAAACCAAGGCGCCGTTCGGGTTCATCGCCCAAATAGCGCCTTGGTTTTTTATTATGAAATGCTATGGTTCCCCCACCTCCCCGCAAACGCAGAACCGGCAAAGCGTCTCCGCGCCGCCGTGCTGGGGGCAGACGTAGCCGTCCGCCGTTTCGCGCCAGCGGGCCGCCGCCTGGGGGTGCATCGGCCGCTGCTCTAAAAATGTCCGGGCCAGGCACGCAAGCACGATGCCCTTGTGCGCCCCGGGATTCTCCGGGTAATATTCCCGCAGATACGCCGCGACCTCCGCCGCCAGCGCGCGGCACGCGCCCGCATCGACGGCCCCCGGCGCGTCCTGCCCCGGGTCCCACAGCCGCAGGAGCACCGCCCGGTTAAAGGCGTTCACGCAAAACGTCCCGTCGCCTGCACGCAGGCTGCGCCGCTCTGCGTCCGTCAGCGCCGCCTGCAGCGCCGCGCGCAGCTGCCCGCGGGAAAGCTGCGCCCCGGTCTTGCCGCTTGGCTGGTCACAGATCCCATTGCTTGTCATCGCGCTTGCCCTCCTGCGTGCAGAAATCTTTCCCAAATTTTCCGCTTGCGTGCATATCCATACGCGCTTATGCCAGCGTCTCCAGCAGTAGCTGCAGCGCGGCGCGGCACGTCGCCTGCCGGATGGCCGCCCGGTCGCCCGTCAGATGCAGCTCCTGCACCCGGCAGCCCCGCGGTCCTGCACAGGCGATATAGACCAGGCCGACGGGCTTGCCCGTCTCATCGCTGTTCGGCCCGGCGATGCCCGTCGTGCTCAGGGCGTAGTCCGCCGCCAGCCGCTGCCGGGCCCCCTGGGCCATCTGCTCCGCCACCGGCGCGCTGACGGCCCCCAACGTATCTAAGTCCTCCTGCGAGACCCCCAAGGCCCCCGCCTTGACGGCGTTGCAATAGCTGATGACACCGCCCCGGTAGACGGCGGAGCTGCCGCTGACACTGGTGATCATCTCCCCCAGCATCCCGCCAGTCAGGGACTCCGCCGTCGCCAGCGTCGCCCCCGCCGCGGCCAGGGCCGCCACGGCCTGCCGCGCCAGCGCCTCAGCCATGGTAGCGCACCTTGACCAGCTCCGTATTGGCCAGCGCCCGTTCGATGAGCGCCGGGCGGTCGAGCTTGGCCTCGGCCTTCTCCACCTGTGCCCGGGTCGGCTTCGTCCGCGGATGCCGCGGGGTGAAGACGGTGCAGCAGTCCTCATACGGCAAGATCGACGTCTCCAGCGTCCCGATGCGCCGGGCGATGGTGACGATCTCCTCCTTGTCCATCCCGATGAGCGGGCAGAACACCGGCAGATCGACGACCGCCGACGTCACCCCCATGGCCTCCATGGTCTGGGACGCCACCTGCCCCAGGTTCTCCCCCGTCACCAGGCACTGGCAGCCGTGGTCCCGGCCGATGCGCTCGGCGATCTCCATCATAAACCGCCGCATGATCAGGGTAAAATACTCCTCCGGGCAGTTGTCCCGGATGGCCTCCTGAATTTCCGTAAAGCCGACGATATTGACCGTCATCCGCCCGCAGTAGCGGGTCATGAGCCGGGCCAGGTCCAGCACCTTCTGCTTGGCCAGCTCACTGGTATAGGGATAGGAGAAGAAGTGGACACACTCCAGCTCCACCCCCCGCTTGGCGATCATATACCCCGCCACCGGCGAGTCGATGCCCCCGGAGAGCAGGACCATCGCCCGACCGCCGACGCCCGTCGGCAAGCCGCCCGCTCCCGGCTCCGCCGGGCCGTGGACATACGCGGCAAAATCCCGCACCTCGACATTGACCGTGTACCCCGGGTCATGCACATCGACCCGCACGTCCGGGTACGCCTCCTGCAGCCGCCCGCCGATCTCCTGGGAGATCTGGATGGACGTCATCGGGAACCGCTTGTCCGACCGCTTCGACTCGACCTTAAAGCTGCTGGCCGCCGCCAGATCGTCGCCGAGATACGTCACGACAGCGTCAAAGATTGCGTCCAGCGTCTTCTCGCACGGGCGGCAGCGGCACAGGCTGATGACGCCGAAGATCGCGTGGCACGCCTCCCAGGCCCCCTCCATATCGCACTCGTCATTCTCCGGCTCCACATAGACGGTGGACTGGAGAATGTTTACTTTGAATTCACCAAAGGGCCGCATCCGTCTTGCGACGTTCGTCTTGAGCTTATTTTCAAACTGACGGCGATTTGCCCCCTTGAGGATGATCTCCCCCAGCTTTAATAAGAAAATTTCATTCATGGTTTTGTGTTCCTCTCCTGCTTTTCCAAATTATTGCTTTCCCAGCTGATAGGTCCGGTACTGGATGGCCTCGGCGATATGCTTCGGGCCGATCTCCGCGCTGCCGTCCAGGTCCGCGACGGTCCGGGCGACTTTTAAGATGCGGTCGTAGCTGCGGGCCGTCAGAGCCAGGCGGTCAAACGCCGTCTTCAAAAGCTTGGCGCTGTCGTCACCCAGGGCGCAGTACTGGCGCAGCTGCCCCGGCTGCATTCTCGCGTTGCAGGTGACGCCGCTGCCCTCCAGCCGCGCCTGCTGCAGCGCCCGGGCCGCCATGACCCGCTTTTTGATCTCCGCCGAGCTCTCCGCCGGGGTATTCTCCCGCAGCTCTGCAAAATCCAGCGCCGGGACGCTGATGATCATGTCGATCCGGTCGAGCATCGGCCCAGAAATTTTGCCCATGTACGCGTCGACAGCCTGCTGGCTGCAATGGCAGCGCCCGCTGGGGTCGCCGTACCAGCCGCAGCGGCAGGGATTCATGGCACACACCAGCATGATATCGCTGGGATACGTCACCGACCCGCTGGCCCGGGAGATCGTCACCGCCCCGTCCTCCAGCGGCTGGCGCATGGCCTCCATCGTGTCCTTCTTAAATTCCGGCAGCTCATCCAGAAACAGGACGCCCTTGTTGGCAAGGGAGATCTCCCCCGGCCGGGGCGTGCTCCCGCCGCCGGTCAGCCCGGCGATGGAGATCGTATGATGCGGGCTCCGGAAGGGCCGGACAGTCACGAGGGGCGAATCCCGGTCGAGCAGCCCCATGATCGAGTGGATCTGCGTGACCTCCAGCGCCTCCTGCCGCGTCATATCCGGCAGGATCGACGGCAGCCGCTTCGAGAGCATACTCTTGCCCGAGCCCGGCGGCCCGATGAGCAGGATATTGTGCCCGCCTGCCGCCGCGACCTCCAGCGCCCGCTTGGCCTGAACCTGGCCCTTGACATCCCGGTAGTCCAGCGCGGCCGCCGGGGGCGCCGCCGGTTCCCACCGGGGCTGGGGCGCGATGGGCGCCTCCCCTGATAAGTGCGCCGCCAGCTGGGAGACGGACGTCACCGGGATGACCCGCACCTCCGGGCAGAGCGTCGCCTCCGCGGCGTTCGCCGCCGGAACGTACAGTGTCTCAAACCCGGCCTGGGCCGCAGCCACCGCCATGGAGAGGACGCCATTGACGCTCCGCAGCTTCCCCTGCAGGCTCAGTTCCCCCAAAAAGGCGCTTTTCTTATCCGGCGCCGGGATGAGCTCCATCGCCGCCAGGATGCCGACAAGGATCGGCAGATCGTAGATCGTACCGGATTTTTTCGTGTCCGCCGGGGCCAGATTCAGCGTAATGCGACTGACGGGAAAGCGGAACCCACTGTTTTTGACCGCCGCCCGCACCCGCTCCCGGGCCTCCTTGACCGCCGCATCCGGCAGGCCGACGACGTCAAACCCCGGCAGTCCGCTTGAAATATGGCACTCCACCGTCACCGGAAACCCGTTGATCCCGTGCAGCCCCAGACTGTTGACCTCCGCTATCATGCCGCTTCTCCCCTTCCGCGCCGCGCATTTTGCGCCAGCCGCTCGTTTTTTGGGTATTTGTCTATAGTATACCATATCCCCCACCCAAAACACAAGTCAAACCCCACTGCGTGCCTCACGGCCCAAAAATACGCCTCATCCCGCATTTACGCAAAAAGCCTCGCAGAGTTTGCGCCGTGCACGGCGCAAATAAAGTCTAATCTGTTTTTTCCGGCGGCATGTACGTCGGGAAAAACTCTTCTCAGCTCGCAAACGTGCGAACCGTGCGCCATAGGCGCACAGTGAGTGCGCTGCAGCGAGCTGTAATTCCCTCAAACGAGAGCCCAGCGAAGCGGTAAGCGAGAGTCAAAATCTTAAGCGAGAGTCAAAATCTCTGATTTTGTCACTCGAGCTTACACAGCGTGCTGATTTTGCCCCTCGAGCTTATACAGCGGAGTCTCGTTTGCCACAAAAGGCACGCCACCGGCGTGCCTTTTGTGGAGTTATATTACAAAGATCGCCAGCCCCGAACCACCAGAGCCGCTGACCCTGTAACCAAATTTTTCGCGCCGCTCAGCAACAGCAGCAGCAATCCCCGCCGCCGCAGTCCTTGAACTTCTCCGCGTCGTAGGAGATGCCGTGGCGGTCAAAATAATCCTTGACCGCCGCCTGGATGGCCTGCTCCGCCAAAACAGAGCAGTGCAGCTTGTACGCCGGCAGTCCGCCCAGGGCGTCGACGACCTCTTTGTTCGTCAGCTGCAGCGCCTGCTCCACCGTCCGCCCCTTGACCATCTCCGTCGCAATGGAGCTGGACGCAATGGCCGACCCGCAGCCGAAGGTCTCAAACTTGATATCCGTGATGACGTCGTTTTCGACCTTGAGATAGATCTTCATAATATCGCCGCACTTCGGGTTGCCGACCTCGCCGACCCCGTCGGCGTCCTCGATGACGCCGACATTGCGCGGGTTGTGGAAATGGTCCATGACCGTCTCATTATACAATGCCATAGCAAACACCTCACATTATTTCAGTAAAAATTCCCGTTTCCCGCAGCACTTATCCCGCCACAGCGGCGACATATTGCGCAGGTAGTCCACCACATCCGTCACCGCGGCCACGATGGTGTCCATCTGCTCCATCGTATTATCCGCGCACAGGGTCAGCCGCAGCGACCCGTGGGCGATCTCGTGGGTGTGCCCCAGAGCCAGCAGCACATGGCTCGGATCCAGCGACCCGGACGTGCACGCCGAACCGGAGGAGGCGCAGATGCCCTTCTCGTCGAGCAGCAGCAGCAAGCTCTCGCCCTCGATGCCCTCAAAGCAGAAATGGACGTTCCCCGGCAGCCGGTGCACCGGGTCGCCGTTCAGGACGGAATGAGGGATCTTGGAAAGCCCCGCGATCAGCCGGTCCCGCATGGCGGCGACTTTGGCAGCGTTCTCGTCCATATGGGCGCAGGCGTCTTCCAGCGCCGCCGCCATCCCGGCGATCCCGGCCAGGTTCTCCGTCCCGGCCCGCTTGCCCCGCTCCTGGGCGCCGCCGTTGATGAGGGACGTCAGCAGCACGCCCTTCTTGCAATAGAGCACGCCGACGCCCCGGGGCCCATGGAATTTGTGGGCCGACAGGCTCAGCATGTCAATGTTCTGCGCCGCAACATCGATCGGCAGATGCCCCGCCGCCTGCACCGCGTCGGTGTGGAACAGCACGCCCTTCTCCCGGCAGACCGCGCCGATCTCCCCGATGGGCAGGATCGACCCGATCTCGTTGTTGGCGTACATCAGGCTCACCAGGCAGGTATCCGGCCGGATGGCGTCCGCCACCTGCTGCGCCGTGACCGTCCCCACCGGGCCGACCGGCAGGAGCTCGATCTCAAAGCCGTCGCGCCGCAGCTTGTCCAGCGTGTGGAGCACAGCGTGGTGCTCAAAGGCAGAGGAGATGATGTGCCGCTTGCCCCGCCGCGCGCCGATGGCCGCCGCCGAGAGCAGCGCCTGGTTATCCGCCTCGCTGCCGCCGGAGGTAAAATAGATCTCCTGCTTCTGCGCGCCTAGGCAGGCCGCGATGCGGCCCCGGGCATCGTCCAGCGCCTCGGCGGCCCGCTGGCCAATGGAATGCAGGCTGGAGGGATTGCCATAAATTTCCTGGAAATACGGCCCCATCGCCGCCACCGCCGCGTCACTCATCCGCGTCGTCGCCGCGTTATCCGCGTAAATATACATAAAACCACCTCGAAACCGTATTGATAATACCTATATTCTTTGTAGGTTATTATGATTATAACAGTCATTTCCTATTCTGTCAATAGGGTTACGCAAAGAATGTTACCGTGCGCTAACTATTTTTCTCGCGAACTTTACACGCCCTTCTCCGGACGCATGCTGCGTCACGTTAAAAAGGAGAAGCCCCCGCCCCGGTACACGCCAAGCCCGCCGCGGCTTGCAGCATTCTCCGGGAATGGCCTATACTGTCGGCGAGGGAGAAGGGCAATGAAAAACTATAAGACGGTCAAGGAAGTGTGCGCTCTAACCGGCCTCACGGCCAAGCATCTGTATTATTTCCATCATGAAAATGTCGTACGCGCCGCCGCTTATGCGAATTATTCGGTCGCGGGCAACGACGGCTATAAGCTCTATGACGATGCCGCCGTGGAAAAGCTGCAGCAAATTGCGCTATACTACCAGCTCGGCCTCAAGCGCAACGAGATCCGCGACCTGATGCGCGCCCCCACCTATGACAGTGCCTGCGCCCTGCGCCAGCTGCTGGACCGGGAGCGGCGCAAGCGCGACGAAGCCAGCCGTCACATCGCCGCCCTGGAATATCTCTGCCGCGTCGGGCTGGACGCTGCGCTGCACAGCGTGCTCCGCCAGATGACGCTGGACGAGCTGGGCCAGGCTCTGCTCCAATCTGACCCCCCGCAAGCCCCCGACGCCGCGCCCCCAGACGCAGACGCCCCAGAAAGGACACCCCTGACGCTGTAAAAAGCCAGCCCGGCTTTTTCAGAAAAAGAAAGAAACCGTCAAATTAGAAAGGAGACCCCCATGAAAAGAAGCCTTGCCATCATTTTGGCAGCCGCCGTGCTGCTCCTCCTCGCCGCCTGCGGCAGCAAAAAGCAGCCTGCCGCCAGCCCAAATACCCAAAGCGCCCCCGTCACAGCGGAACCCGCCGACGTCACAGCCGCCGAACCCGCCGCTGCCCTCCGTGTCATCACCGATGACTTTACCGATACCACGGCGGAGCTGACGCAAAAGCTCGATGAGACCTTTGCCGCCGTCGGAACGACCTATGCAGACTACCAAAAGAACAAGGGCCTGATCGACGAATGGGTCGCCCTCGTTCTTTCTGAATCAGACGCTCTCTTTGCAAGAACAAAGGAACATTCCATCACTTACTTCAAGCAGATCGCCGCGGATGATGATCCTTCATACAGCGAATTTTGCAGTGATGCTTTGGAGCAATATTACGATACCGTCTGCAACGACGCCTTAGATATCTATTACGACGCACTCTACAGCGAAGCCCTGGATACCCTCTATGATACCTACTATGGCGGTCTGCTCGACGAAGCGTATGATACCATTCCATATCAGGAATGGAGCAACGCCAGCAGCGCGTGCTATCAAGTCTGGTCCGATGCCAGCTCTGCGGTTTACCAAAAATGGTCCGAGGAGAGCTCCTATCTCTACGGCCTATGGTCTGCTGTCGATTCCGCATTCTGCTGGGATGACAATTTTGATGTAGATGCCATTGTCGCGGCGTACGACAGGGAACAAGAGGAAGACCGCACCGAGGAGGAAGCCGAAGCGTCGTCTGAGGAGGAAAGCGATGCCGCCGACCAAGCTGCCGCTCCCCCATCCCAGGCCGATCCAGCGGCAAATGCCACCGACGAAACCGCCATCCGTGACGATTTCAAAGCCGCCATGGACAGCTACGAAGCCTTCATCGACGAATACGTCGCCTTCCTGCAAAAATATAACCAGAATCCAACGGACCTTAGCCTGCTCAACGACTATGCGACATATATGAGCAAATATGCGGACCTGGCAGCCAAATTCGACGCTTGGGAGAGCGAGGACCTGAACACGGCGGAGCTTGCCTATTATCTGGAAGTCCAGTCCCGCGTCAGCCAGAAGCTGCTGGCAGTCTCATAATGCACAACCTAGGAGGAAATTACAATGGATCAGACAACCAAGCATACCTTAAACCGTCAGCTGCGGCAGCCCGTTTACGCCATTTTGGCTGCGGCCCTGGTGATGCTCCTGTGCGTCTTCCTCCCCTACGGCACAGCCACGGGGGAACGGCGCGACTGGATCGACGCGCACCCGGATTCCATCATTGAAGAGTCCCTGGGCCTGACCGCCCAGGATCTGGCGCAGGTCTCAACGGTAGAATATACCCGGATCTACGTTGCCTGCGCCGATGACTGGGGCTTCGATCGCGCTGAGATCGTCTTCTACCTCGTGCTCCTGGGCCTGCTGCTCCTATTCCCGCTGCTGACAGCCCTCTGTGCCCTGCTGCGCAAGCCCATCGGCGCGATGCTCTTCACCGCGCTCACCTTTGGCGTGTCCTGCATCCAGAATGCGGATTACACCATGCGGGGCATCCTCCCAAGCCGCAACTACGATTGGGGCATCGCCCACACCCTCTGGCCCATCGCAGCCGCCGCAGCCTTCGCCGGTTCCATCTGGCTTCTGGTCAAAAAAACGCGCTGCAAACGGGCCCTCCTGCAGCCCGCCGCCTCGCAAGAACCGCAGCCCCAGGAAGAAACACAAGTCCAATAACCCCCAACACAAAAACAGCGCCTGCCGCGATCCAAAAATCGCAGCAGGCGCCGTTCTATTTTCTTCTGCTTGCATCGGCCGCACCACGCCGGGCCACAGGGGTTCAGACCGCAGAGCTTTCCTGCCATGCACGGCTCCAGATAGAACGCCAAACGCAGCTCCAGATCAAACCCCAGACGCAAGTCAAATACAAAAAACGCCGCGGACAATCGCTCGTCCGCGGCTGATCTGGAGCGGGTTACGAGGCTCGAACTCGCTACCTCCACCTTGGCAAGGTGGCGCTCTACCAG
>CAKTTR010000005.1 GCA_934615645.1 uncultured Oscillospiraceae bacterium
GTTCTAAACAGAAGGCTACAATCTCCGCGCGTTCTTGCTGCGTTGTTTTCTTTCCCCTGGTCATATAAGGCGCTCCTCTCGCAGCACTCTGCCGCTTAAACTTTCTATGACCATTATAACACTTCAGCCAATCCCTCACACGACTTTCGTCAGAGAGCCCATATTCCTTTGCCAGTTCTGCCATGCTGCCCTTTCCTGAAAGATACGCCTCTACTACCGCTATTTTCAATTCTGGGCTGTATCGTTTGTTCTTCTGCCTCTTTCTTGGCATAATAATAGTCCCCTTATTGTAGTCTCGAATTTTTTGCTTTTTCGAGTGTCTACTCTAAGGGGACTATATCAGGCTGCTTCCGCGTTTTGTGTTGTACTTTGTGTTGTTTGTTGTTCGTTCGATGGACTGGGGGCCGATCAGGCGTCCAGGCTCTCCAGGATCTTCCGGGCGACATAGACGCCGCTGGCGGAGGCGTGGGAGAGAGAGTGGGTCACGCCGCTGCAGTCGCCAATGACATACAGGCCCTTGTGGCAGGTCTCCAGGTTGGAATCGATGGCGACTTCCATATTATAGAATTTGACCTCGACGCCGTAGAGCAGCGTGTCGTCATTCGCCGTGCCGGGGGCGATCTTATCCAGGGCGTAGATCATCTCAATGATGCCGTCCAGGATGCGCTTGGGCATCACAAGGCTCAAATCGCCAGGCGTCGCCGCCAGGGTGGGCGTCGTGAAGCTCTCTTCGATGCGGGATTCTGTGCTGCGGCGGCCCCGGACCAGGTCGCCAAAGCGCTGGACGATCACGCCGCCGCCCAGCATGTTGGACAGGCGGGCGATGCTCTCGCCGTAGCCGTTGCTGTCCTTAAACGGATAGGAGAAATGCTTCGCCACCAGCAGGGCAAAGTTCGTGTTGCCGGTGTGCATGACCGGGTCCTCATAGCTGTGGCCGTTGACCGTCACGATGCCATTCGTGTTCTCATTGACGACAGCACCCTTGGGGTTCATGCAGAAGGTCCGGACCAGGTCCTGGAATTTCTCCGTGCGGTAGACGATCTTGCTCTCATAGAGCTCATCGGTCAGGTGAGAGAATGTCTCATACGGCAGCTCGACGCGGACGCCGATGTCCACCCGGTTGGATTTCGTCGGGATCTGGAGGTCCTCGCAGACCGTCTCCATCCACTTGCTGCCGCTGCGGCCAGCGGAGATGATGCAGCGGCTGCAGGTCGTCTCCTTGCCGCCGGCGCAGATGGAGAAGCCGCCTTCGATCTTGGCGACCTTCTCCACCGGGGTGTTGAAGAAGAAATCGACGACGCCGGAGAGCTCCTCATAGAGCTTTTCCAGCACGACATAGTTGATATCCGTGCCCAAATGGCGGACCGACGCCTCCAGCAGATGCAGGTTGTGCTCCAGGCACAGCTTCTTGATCTGGGTATTGGCGGCGGAGTAGAGCTTCGTGCCCGCTGCGCCGTGCTCCAGGTTGATCTGGTCCACATACTGCATCAGCTCGATGGCCTCGTTCTTGCCGATGTGCTCGTGCAGGGTGCCGCCGAATTGGTTCGTGATATTATATTTCCCATCGGAAAACGCGCCAGCGCCGCCGAAGCCGTTCATGATGGCGCAGGTCTTGCAGTGGATGCAGGACTTGATCTTCTTGCCGTCGATGGGACATTTCCGCTTGTGCAGCGGATTGCCCGTCTCGAAAACGGCCACGCGCAGGTCTTTGCGGGCGTGGGTCAGCTCGTAGGCGGAGTAAATGCCGCCGGGGCCAGCGCCGATGATAATGACGTCGTAATTCATATGTGCTCCTTTTTCCGTGCAGCGATAACTCTACAAACTGGTCAAGCGGCTGCGTTACGCTTTGGCCAGAAGCCGGGATACGGCGTTCGTCTCTTCCCAGGGAAGCTGGAGGTCGGACCGGCCGAAGTGGCCGTAGGCCGCCACCTGCTGATAGATCGGGCGGCGCAGATCCAGTGCCTGGATGATCGCGGCGGGGCGCAGATCAAAGCACTCCCGCACCAGGGCGGCGAGCTTCGCATCCGGCAGCTTGCCGGTGCCGTTCGTCTCGACCAGGACGGAGACGGGGTGGGCCACGCCGATGGCGTAGGCCAGCTGGATCTGGCAGCGCTTGGCAAGACCTGCCGCGACGATATTCTTGGCGACATAGCGGGCCATATAGGCGGCGCTGCGGTCGACCTTGGTCGGGTCCTTCCCGGAGAAGGCGCCGCCGCCGTGGCTGGCGTAGCCGCCGTAGGTATCGACAATGATCTTTCGCCCGGTCAGGCCCGAGTCCCCCGCGGGGCCGCCGATGACGAAGCGGCCGGTGGGGTTGACATAAAACTTCGTCTCCGCATCGACCAGATGGCCGGGCAGCGTCGGCTTGATGATCTCCTCAATGACCGCCTCCCGCAGATCAGAGATGGCGATCTCCGGGGCGTGCTGCGTCGAGATGACGACGGTATCGAGCCGCTTGACTGCGCCGGTCTTGTCATATTCCACGGAGACCTGGCTCTTGCCGTCGGGCCGCAGCCAGGCAAGGCGGCCGCTCTTGCGGGCCGCTGTCAGTGATCGGGCAAGCATATGGGCATATTCAATGGGCGCGGGCATCAGCGTCTGCGTCTCGTCGCAGGCGAAGCCGAACATCATGCCCTGGTCCCCAGCGCCGGTCGTCGCGGCGTCGTCAAACGAGTGGTCGACGCCCATGGCGATATCGCCGGACTGCTCGTCGATGGCTGTCAGCACAGCGCAGGACTTGCCGTCAAAGCCCGCCTCAGGGTTGTTATAGCCGATGCGGCAGATCGTCTCCCGGGCGACCTTGGGGATATCCACATAGCAGGACGTGGAGATCTCGCCCATGACCAGGACCATCCCCGTTGTCGCAGCACACTCGCAGGCGACGCGGGCATTCGGATCCTGGGCCAGGATGGCGTCGAGCACACCGTCGGAGATCTGGTCGCATACTTTATCGGGATGCCCTTCTGTCACGGATTCGGACGTAAAAATTCGCTTTTCCATGGAAACCACACCTTTCAAATCATCCTCCCTTGCGAAATACCCTTCCGCAAGTCCCCCCGCACCTACTCTGACACACCGGGGGGCACGCTGGTCAAAGCCGTCTATCAATCTATCAAATTTTCAGACCACAAAAATGGCCTCGCAGAGTTTGCGCCGCGCACGGCGCAAATAAATTCTAAATCCGTTTTTTCCGGCGGCGTGTACGTCGGAAAAAACTCTTCTCGCCCTGCAAGTGTGGAATTTCTGTGCCGAAGGCGCAGAAATTATGCGCGCAGCAGGGTGCATTCCCCTCAAACGAGAGCCCAGCGAAGCGGGTCTCGTTTGAGAGCTTGTCAAAAATTTATTTTTGACAAGCTCAAATTCTGGGCGCATTTTGAAAAACAAAAAAACGCGCTGCCGGAAGCAGTGCGGTAACATTCGTCCCCTCATCTGCCGATTTCCCTCGCCGGATTTGGCACCTTGCTGCCGCAGGTTGCCGGGTTTCATCGGGCCGTTCCCTCCACCGCTCTTGATAAGGATAAGCAATATTTCATACATATTATAGCAAGGAATATCAAAAAGTCAAGATTATTTTGCCGTTTTGCAGGAAAATACGTTTCCTCGGTTTACAACCCCGCCGGATTCTGGTATACTTCCATGGAGCCAAAGATTGAATGAAAACGGGGGGCCTACCATGCTGACAGGAAAAACGGTTTTACTCGGTGTAAGCGGCGGCATTGCCTGCTATAAGGCGGCGCAGTTGGCGTCGGACCTTGTGAAGCAGCACGCGAACGTGCATGTCGTGATGACGCAGAATGCAGCAGAGTTTATCACCCCCCTGACCTTTGAAACCCTGACGGGCAACCGCCCGGTGCTCGATACCTTTGACCGCAATTTCCCCCACGAGATCAAGCATATCTCCCTGGCCAAGCAGGCCGACCTGGTGCTCATCGCCCCGGCGACGGCCAATGTGCTGGCGAAGCTGGCCCACGGCCTGGCGGACGATATGCTTACGACGACGGTCCTGGCCTGCCGCTGCCCGAAGCTGGCGGCCCCGGCCATGAACACGGCGATGTACGAAAACCCCGTCACCCAGGATAATCTGGCGGCCCTGCGCCGCTACGGCTGGGAGATCCTGGAGCCGGATGCAGGCCGTCTGGCCTGCGGGGCCACTGGCCGGGGCAAGCTGCCCGACCCGGCGCGGCTTCTGGAAGCGGTCCTGCACCGCATCAGCCATACGCAGGATATGGCGGGCCTGCATGTCCTTGTGACCGCCGGGCCGACCCAGGAGGCGCTGGACCCGGTCCGCTATCTGACGAACCACTCCACCGGCAAGATGGGCTACGCCATCGCCCGGGCCGCCGCAGCCCGGGGGGCAGACGTGACGCTGGTCAGCGGCCCCACTTCCCTGCCCCAGCCGCCCTATATAGAGTTCGTTCCCGTCACGTCGGCGCAGGAGATGTGCCAGGCAGTGCAGGCGCGCAGCGCGGCGCAGGAGATCATCATCAAAGCCGCCGCTGTGGCTGACTACCGGCCTGCCCAGACTGCGGCCGAAAAGATGAAAAAGTCGGGCGACGGCCTGACGCTGGAGCTGGCACGGACAGAGGATATCCTCGCCTGGCTGGGCCGCAACCGGCGGCCGGGCCAATTCCTGTGCGGCTTTTCAATGGAGACGCAGGACCTGGTGGAAAACTCCCGGAAAAAGCTTGACAAAAAGCACGCCGATCTCATCGCCGCCAACAGTCTGCGGGAGCCCGGCGCGGGCTTCGGGACAAGCACGAACGTCCTGACCCTCATCACCCGCGACACTGTCACCCCACTGCCGATGCTCTCAAAAGACGCCGCAGCCCACCGGCTGCTCGACGAGATCCTGCGCTGCCGCACAGCAAAATAACAAAGAATTGCGCATTAAAAAACGCCTGGAAGGGCGTTTTTTGTGCGCGCTTGACGCGAAAAATTGGAGATTTTAGCAGGAAGGAGTCTGAAAAATTATGAAGCAAACCGCTTTGGATATGACCCGCGGGCCGCTTGGGCGGCAGATCTTTCGATTCAGCGTGCCGCTGATGGTCTCGAACGTGGTGCAGGTGCTGTTTAATATGTCGGACATCGCCGTGGTCGGCCAGTTTGCCGGGTCGACGGCGCTGGGGGCTGTCGGCTCGACGGCGACGCTGGTGACGCTGTTCACCGGCTTTTTAATGGGCGTCGGCAATGGCGTCAACGCCCTGACAGCCCGCTTTTTCGGCGCGCGGGACGAGGAAAACCTGCAAAAGACCGTCCACACGGCGCTTCTGCTCTGCCTGCTGCTGGGCGCGCTATTGGGCGCGGCGGGCAACGCCCTCTGCCGCCCGCTCCTGACGGCGCTGCACACCAAAAAGGTCCTGCTGCCCGGCGCGACGCTTTACCTGCGCATCTATTTCATCGGTATGCCGGCAGTGGCCCTGTATAACTTCGGCAGCGCCGTCCTCAATGCCGCGGGCGATACGAAGCGCCCGCTGTATATCCTGCTGGGGGCGGGCGTTTTGAATGTGCTGCTGAATCTGTTCTTCGTCATCGTCTGCAAGCTCAGCGTCGCGGGGGTGGCGCTGGCGAGTATTCTCTCCCAGTACCTTTCGGCGGCGCTGATTATCCTGATGCTCTTCCGCACCCGGGATGGCTACGGCCTGCGCCTGGCGCGGCTGCGGCTGGATGGCAGCAAGGCAGGCGCACTGCTGAAGCTGGGCCTGCCCTGCGGCATTCAGTATTCCATCTTCGGGCTGGCCAATCTGTTTATCCAGATCGGCGTCAACTCCTTTGACGCGACGGTCGTGGCGGGCAACTCTGCCGCCGCCAATGCCGACAGCCTCGTCTACGATGTCATGGCCGCGTTCTACACCGCCTGCTCCAGCTTTATCGGCCAGAATTACGGCGCAGGAAACCGGGCGCGCATCCGCAAGGCCTACCGCTGCAGCCTGCTCTACAGCTTCGGTGCCGGCGCGGTCCTGGGCGGGCTGCTGGTGCTCTTCGGGCGGCAGTTTCTCTCGCTCTTCACGCCGGAGGCCGATGTCATCGACGCCGGCATGACGCGGCTGATGGTCATGAGCTGCTCCTACGCCTTCTCCGCGTTTATGGACGCCACCATCGCCGCTGCCCGGGGCCTGGGCCGCAGCATCTTCCCCACGGCGCTGGTCATCGCGGGGTGCTGCGTGCTGCGGATCGTCTGGGTGTATACGGTCTTTGCCTGGTTTGGAACGATGCTGAGCTTGTACCTCGTCTATATCGTCAGCTGGGTCGTCACCGCCATTGCGGAGCTGACGTATTTTGCCGTCATCTGGCGGCGCGTCTCGGCGCAGCTGGAAGCCGCGTGAGATTTTTTTGCAGGAAAGCGGAACCTTTTTCCCGCGCCCCCGTCTGATCAAGTACCGACACGATAAAAGGAGGCATTGCAGATGCAAAAAAGTGTAAAAACACCGCAGCCCCACCGGCGGGCGAAATGGATCGGCGGGATCGCCGGGCTGCTGGCGGTGATCCTGGCCGCCGGGCTGCTGCTCTGGCCGGGCCGGGGCGCCCTGGCTGGGACCGCCCAGGCGCTGTCCACCGTCGAAAAGCCGGAGACTGTCCCCTACCCCCAGGATGCCGATTATATAAATGCCGACGGCAGCTTTGACGACGAGGGCTATCTCGCCGCCTACAACGCCTGGCTTGCCAGCCGGCCAGCACCGATGGACGAAGCCCAGCGCCAGGCGCTGGCGGATTTTATCACAAAAAGCGTCCCCGTCCTGCTGCGGAGCGACGCGGACAGCAACGCGGTCTATTCCCCGCTCAATGTCTATCTCGCCCTGGCCATGCTGGCAGAGACGACGGACGGCGATAGCCAGCAGCAGCTGCTGGACCTGCTGGGCGCAGCGGAGCTTGCATCCCTCCGCACGGAGGCGGAAGCCCTGTGGCGGGGCAATTACATCGACGACGGCCAGTCCTCCAGCCTGCTTGCCAATTCCCTGTGGCTGAATGAGAATGTCTCGTTCAACCAGAGCGTGCTGGACAGCCTGGCAAAAAATTATTACGCCGAGAGCTTTCAGGGCACCATGGGCGCGGAGAAGACGAACAAGCTGCTGCGGGATTGGATCAGCCGGCAGACAAACGATCTTTTAAAGGGGCAAACCGACGGCTTGGAGCTAAGCCGTGATACCGTTCTGGCCCTGGTCTCGACCCTCTATTTTAAAGCGGCCTGGACAGATGAATTCAACAAGACACTGACCGCGCCGGACACGTTTACCAATGCGGAGGGCAAGGCCGAAACCTGCGATTTTCTGCATGAGAGCGATCAAAACATCCTCTACCGGGGCAGCCAGTTCACCGCTGTCGAGAAGTCGCTGCAAAACGGCGGCGGCATGTGGCTGATCCGCCCCAACGAGGGCGTGACGACCGACGCGCTACTGGGCGACGCGGAGCTGACCCAGTTCCTGCTTGCCAATGGCGCGTGGGAGGACGCGGACTATGCCCAGGTCAATCTCTCCCTCCCCAAATTTGACGTCACCGGGGAGGCGGACCTGCGGGGCGGCCTGCAGCAGCTGGGCGTGACGGATGTCTTTGCGCCGGGCACGGCGGACTTCTCCCCCCTGTGCGGCACGGCCAGCGACGGGCTGTATGTCTCGAAGCTGCAGCATGACGCCAGAGTCCTGATCGACGAAGAGGGCTGCACGGCAGCCGCCTTCACCATCGCCTCCGTCGAGGCCACATGCGCAGAGGAGGACCTGGAGGAAATCGACTTCACCCTCGACCGCCCCTTCCTCTTCGCCATCACCAACGCCGACGGCCTCCCCCTCTTCACCGGCATCGTCAACACGACGGCGTAAAACCAGATCATATCACACAAGACCCGCTTGCCCAACTGGGGCAAGCGGGTTTGATCTTGTCAAAAAAGCCTCGCAGAGTTTGCGCCGCGCACGGCGCAAATAAATTCCAAATCATTTTTGGCGGCGGCAAGTGGGTGAGACTCCAAGAGCGCAAGCGTAGCGCAGCGCGATTGGCTAATAAGCGAGAGTCAAAATCTTTGATTTTGCTCCTCGAGCTTATACAGCGTAGTCGAACCCATGCAGCGCATACGTCGACAAAAATACTTCTCAGCTCGCAAACGTGCGAGTAGTGCGCCAACGGCGCGCTGTGAGTGCGCTGCAGCGAGCTGCAATCCCCTCAAATGCGAGCCCAGCGCAGCGGTAAGCGAGAGTCAAAATCTTCGATTTTGCTCCTCGAGCTTATGCAGCGCTGTCGCATTTGAAATGCTTATAGCTTTTTCGGGTGGCTCTCGCCCAGGGGGCCGTTGATGACGTCGGGGTTCGGCTGGGGCAGGCCGGCGGCGTTGCGGCGAACATAGGTCGTATGCAGCAGCATATGGGCCCGGGGCTTGCCCGGCGCGTCCAGGAATTCCTCGTAGAGGGTCTGGATGCGGGGGTTATCGCAGCTCAGGCGCAGAGCGTTTTTCTGGTCGGCCTGATAGAGCGCGGCAGAGCGCAGGGCCTTGAGGTCCGTATAATTGCGGACGCTATCGCTCTGGACCGGCTGGCCGCCGCCGTTGATGCAGCCGCCGGGGCAGGCCATGACCTCGACCATCTGATAATCCGCCTCGCCGGACTTGATTTTCTCCAGCAGCTTGCGGGCATTGGCCAGGCCCGAGGTGACGGCAACCCGGATGGGCTTGCCGCCCAGATCATAGGCGACCTCCCGGATGGCCTCCGGCCCGCGGACCTGCTTGAGCTCCACCGTCTTGAGCTTGACGCCCAGCCAACGGGCAGCCGTCCGCAGCGCCGCTTCCATAACGCCGCCGGTGGCGCCAAAGATCGTACCGGCGCCGGAGCCGGTGTCAAACGGCGCGTCAAAGGCTTCGTCCCGCAGGTCGGCAAATTTGATGCCTGCGCCGCGGATCATCTTGGCCAGCTCCCGGGTCGTCAGGGCGACGTCGACGTCCTGATAGTCGTAGGTCTTCTCCTCCGGGCGGCCGACCTCGTATTTCTTCGCCGTGCAGGGGATGACGGAGACGACGAACAGTTTTTTGGGGTCAATGCCGTATTTCTGGCAATAATAGCTCTTGAGCAGCGCGCCGAACATCTGCTGCGGCGATTTGCAGCTGGAAAGATGGGGCAGCATATCGGGGTAATAATGCTCCAAGAATTTGACCCAGGCCGGGCAGCAGCTGGTAAACAGGGGCAGCGTGCCGCCGTTTTTCAGCCGCTCCAGCAGCTCGTGGGCCTCTTCGATGATGGTCAGGTCCGCCGTCAGGTCCATATTGAAGACGGAGTCCGCGCCCAGGCGGCGGATGGCGGCGACCATTTTGCCCTCTACATTCGTCCCGATGGGCAGGTCGAAGCACTCGCCCAGGGTCGCGCGGATGGCCGGGGCCGTGAAGAAGACGACGCGCTTGTCCGGGTCGGAGATGGCGTCCCAGACCTCGTGGATCTGGCTCTTCTCGCTCAAGGCGCCGACGGGACAGGCCACAACGCACTGGCCGCAGCCGACGCAAGGCGAATCGGCCAGGCTCTTTTCAAACGCGCAGCCCACGTGGACCTGGTAGCCCCGCTGGATGGCCCCGATGACGGAGACCGCCTGCAGCTTCTTGCACGCCGCCACGCAGCGCATACACTGGATGCACTTGGAATTATCCCGCACGATATAGGCGGATTTGTCGTCGATGGGATAGGCCCGGTCGTCGCCCTTGAAGCGCTCTTCGTCCACTTCGTAGTCAAAGGCCAGCTTCTGCAGCTCGCAGTGGTTGCCGCGGACGCAGGACAGGCAGCGCTTGCGGTGGCTTGAGAGGATCAGCTCGATGGTCGTCTTGCGGGAGGTGCGGACCTTGGGGGTATTGGTAAAGACCTCCATCCCCTCCTCGACGGGGTAGACGCAGCTGGCGACCAGGCCCTTGCGGCCCTTGATCTCCACAACGCACACCCGACAGGAGCCGATGCAGTTGATATCCTTGAGATAGCACAGCGAGGGGATCTCGATCTGGACGGACTTCGCCGCCTCCAGGATCGTCGAACCGGCAGGGACTTCGGCGTCGATGCCGTTGATTTTCAGATGTACCATATTCATAGCAGCTTCCCCCCTCACTTGGTGTAGACCGCGCCAAAGGCGCAGTTCTGCATACACAGGCCGCACTTGATGCAGACCTTCGTGTCGATCTTATGGGGCTGGCGGACCTGGCCCGAGATCGCCCCAGCCGGGCAGGCGCGGGCGCACTTCGTGCAGCCCTTGCACTTGTCCGGGTCAATGGCATAGCGGATCAGCGCCTTGCAGACGCCAGCCGGACAGGTCTTATCCCGGATATGGGCGATGTATTCATCGCGGAAATACTTCATCGTCGAGAGCACCGGGTTCGGCGCGGTCTGGCCCAGGGCGCAGAGGCTGGCGGTGTGCATATGGTTGGCCAGCTCGTCGATCTTGTCCAGGTCCTCTTCCTCGCCGTTGCCGGAGGTGATCTTCTCCAAGAATTGCAGCAGCCGCCGGGTGCCGATGCGGCAGGGCGTGCATTTGCCGCAGGATTCGTCGACGGTGAATTCCAAATAGAATTTGGCGATATCGACCATACACGTGTCCTCATCCAGGATGATGAGGCCGCCGGAGCCCATCATGCTGCCCAGGGCGATCAGGTTATCGTAGTCGATCGGCGTGTCGATATGGCAGGCGGGGATGCAGCCGCCGGAGGGGCCGCCGGTCTGCGCGGCTTTAAATTTCTTCCCGTTGGGGATGCCGCCGCCGATCTCCTCGACGATCTCCCGCAGCGTCGTCCCCATGGGGATCTCAACGAGGCCGACATTCGTGATCTTGCCGCCCAGGGCAAAGACCTTGGTGCCCTTGCTGGTGGCCGTGCCCATGGAGGCAAACCAGTCCGCGCCCCGCAGGATGATCTGGGGGATATTGGCGTAGGCCTCGACATTGTTGAGCACCGTCGGCTTGCCGAACAGGCCCTTGACCGCCGGGAACGGCGGGCGGGGCCGGGGCTCGCCCCGGTGGCCCTCGATGCTCGTCATCAGCGCCGTCTCCTCGCCGCAGACGAAGGCGCCGGCGCCCAGGCGGATCTCGATATCAAAATCGAAACCGGAGCCCAGGATATTTTCGCCCAGCAGACCCAGCGCCCGGGCCTGCTGGATTGCGATCTCCAGCCGCTGTACCGCGATGGGGTACTCGGCGCGGATGTAAACATAGCCCTGCTTTGCCCCGATGGTGTACCCCGCGATGGCCATGGCCTCGATGATACAGTGAGGGTCGCCCTCCAGAATAGACCGGTCCATAAATGCGCCGGGGTCGCCCTCGTCGGCATTGCAGCAGACGTATTTGATCTCGCCAGGGCTCGCCTTGGCAAAGCTCCACTTGCGCCCTGTCGGGAAGCCACCGCCGCCGCGGCCCCGCAGGCCGGAGTCCAGCAGCGTCTGGATGACGTCGTCCGGCGTCATGGACGACAGGACCTTGGCCAGGGCCTGGTAGCCGTCCGCCGCGATGTACTCTTCAATTTTTTCCGGCGCGATGACGCCGCAGTTGCGCAGCGCGACGCGCTTTTGCTTTTTATAGAACCGCGTCTCCTTCAGGGAGATGATCGTGCCGTCGGGCTGGACCGTCTCCTGATAGAGCAGCTCTTTGACGACCTGCCCACCGGGGACGAGATGCTCCTTGACGACGCGCTTGGCGTGCTCCGGCGTCATCTGACTGTAGAACGCGCCCTCGGGATAGACGATCAGAATGGGGCCCAGGGCGCACAGGCCGAAGCAGCCTGTCTTGACGACCAGGACGTCCTTTTCCAGCTTCTCCTCCCGGATGGCCTCTTCCAGGGCCGCGATGACCTTTTTGCTGCCCGAGGAGGTGCAGCCAGTGCCGCCGCAGACCAGGACCTGCTTGCGGTACGCCGTCTGCTGCTCCAGCTGCTCGCTCTGCTCCGCCACGGCGTTGCGCACCGCGACGATCTGCCGCCCGGCCTCCCGGATGCGGTTGAGTTCTTCCACAGTGATCATGCGGGTGCACCTCCCTTTCTGGCATAGTCCTCCAGAATCACAGGAACCTGCTCCGGCGTCATGCGGCCGAAAACCTCATCGTTGATCATCATAACCGGAGCCAAGCCGCAGGCGCCGACACAGCGGCAGCTCTCCAGGGAGAACAGCCCGTCCGGCGTGCATTCGCCGACCTGGATGCCCAGCTTTCGCTCCACCGCCTCCAGAATCTTCGCCGCCCCCTTGACGTAGCACGCTGTCCCAAGACAGATGCTGATGCGATAGATCCCCTTCGGGTTGAGCCGGAATTGGGAGTAGAATGTCGCCACGCCGTAAACCTCAGACAGGGAGATACCCAGTCCTTCCGCGACGATCGCCTGTACTTCAATGGGTAAGTAGCCATAGATCTCCTGGGCCTGCTGCAGCACCGGCATCAGGCAGCCGAGCTGCTCCTTGTGCGCAGCGATGACTTCCTTCAGCTGAAGCTCCTGCGCCAGAGTACCGCTGAAGGGCACCTGGGTCTTCTCTTCCATGGTAGTCGGGCCTCCTTAATTTCTGCAGTTTTGGGAAGCTGCAATTTAGTTTGTTTTTATATTATAAAGCAACCGATTTGCAAAATCAACAAAAAAATCGTTTCCCATAAGCATGTCAGTGTGCAAATCGCATTAAAAAATCAAATATTATCAATAAAATTCTACTGAAATCCGGGTAAAACCGGGCAAAACGCCAGCGAAATCCTCGTTTTTTATCATACTTTTTTATCCTGCGTTTTTTTGCAAAACTTTGCTTGCACATCCAACAAAAAACCGGTACAATAGCAGAAAGACAGGGGGTGGATGGGATGCAAACCGGAAAAACCTGCTGCGTGACGGGGCACCGCGGTCTGGCGCCATACCGACTGCGGCAGGCGGAGGACGCGCTGCGGGCAGAGCTCGCCCGGGCCATCGGCGACGGCTTTACGCATTTTATCAGCGGCTTTGCCGAGGGGGCAGATCTGCTCTTTGCCCAGCTAGTCGTGGAATACCGCCACCAGTATCCGCTGACCCTGGAGGCCGCCATCCCCTACCCGGCCCGGCTGCAAAACCGGGACCCGCGCTTCCAGGCCCTGCTCGCTCAGTGCGACGCCGTGCAGGTCCACAGCCCCCAGTATTTCCGCGGCTGCTTTATGGTCCGCAACCACTATATGGTCGATCACTCCCAGCGGGTCATCGCCGTCTACGACGGACGCTCCGGCGGCGGGACGGCAGCGACGATCCGCTACGCCCGCCAGATGGGCATCCCCGTCTGCTGGGTCCCGGTGTGAGCGCAGAATACAAAGCAGCCGCGATCGGCTGCGCAGCCCCGGTACTGCTGGGCATCTTACAAGGGAGGGCATCATGACGCTGGAAAATAAATTAGGCATTACCGACGCCGCGGCGCTGGCCCGGGAGGAAGAGCGGATCAGCAAGAAAAAGGCGATTTGGCTCTTTGAGAGCGGCACGCTCGATACATTGCCTGTCGGTACCTTTGCAGCACTGCAGGCGATACACCGGTACCTGTTTGAAGATATTTACGAATTCGCGGGCAAGCTGCGCACGGTGAATCTGGCCAAGGGGAATTTCCGCTTTGCCCCGCTGATGTACCTGGACGCGGCGCTGCCAAATATCGACAAGATGCCGCAAGCCACCTTTGACGAGATCGTGGAAAAGTATGTAGAAATGAATATTGCCCACCCCTTCCGGGAGGGCAATGGCCGCAGCGCCCGCATCTGGCTCGACGGTATGCTGAAAAGCGGCATCGGGCAGGTCGTGGACTGGAGTAAGGTCGGCAAGGAGGACTATCTGCTCGCCATGGAGCGCAGCCCCATCCGGGACACAGAGATCAAAGTGCTCCTGCGTGCGGCCCTGACGCGCGATGTTACGAGCCGCGAAGTCTTCATGAAAGGGATCGACCACAGCTATTTCTACGAAGGATATACCACATTCAAAACCGCGGAGCTATAACAAGAGCGTGGCAAAAGAGTTTTTTGCCACGCTCTCAAACGCGGCTCCGCTGTATAAGCTCGAGGGGCAAAATCAGCACACTGTGTAAGCTTGAGTGACAAAATCAGCGATTTTGACTCTCGCTTAAGATTTTGACGCTCGCTTAAGATTTTAACTCTTGCTTACCGTTTCGCTGGGCTCACGTTTGCAGGGGCTCGCACCCTGCTGCGCGCATAATTTCGCGAGGCTTTTTGACAGCCTAAGCAAAAACGCAAGCGTTTTTTACGCTTGCGTTTTTGCTTAGGCCGCTATGGCGCGTCGTCCTCGCCGAAGAGTTCGGGTTTGCCTTCCCGCAGATCGCGCCAGGCGCGGGGGAGGCCCTGGTGGATGGTGGGATAGCGCTGGTCGGCGTCGCTGGTGGGCTGGATCTCATAGGTGCCGTATTTATTGACCATCTGAAATGCGCTCTCCGGATCGCCGGGGATATCCTGCACCGCAGGGTCCGGGCAGTCGGGGTACGGCGCGGGCCGCTTTCTTTTTTGCATCATAACATCATCTCCCGGCGCTAGTATCCGCGCCGGGAGATGGTTTTATGAGAAGTTGTCAAAAAAATTTTTTGACAACTTCTCAAACGTGACCCGCTTCGCTGGGCTCACGTTTGAAGGGAATTGCACCCTGCTGCGCGCATAATCCCTGCGCCTGCGGCGCAGGGATTCCACACTTGCAGGGCGTAAAGAGTTTTTCCCGACTATGCGCTGCATGGGTTCGACTTAGCCAATCGCGCTGCGCGCTCTTGGAGTCTCACCCACTTGCCGCCGGAAAAAACGGATTGGAATCTTTTTGTGCCGTGCGCGGCACAAACTCTGCGAGGCTTTTTTGCGGTCTGGATTTTAAGCAGCTGCTATGCATTGAAGACGTCACTGAATATGCTCGTGGTTGTTGATATGGTCCTGGCAATAGCAGTAGTAGCCCTTGCAGCGGGAGCAGTAGCGGAATTCCAGATTGGGATACTCCGTATCCGTCCGGCCGCAGACGGTGCACTTGTGCCGGTAGGGCCGCGTGCCGGAGGCGCTGCGGTAATTGCCTGCCCAGTTGGGATTCGGCCCGGGGGCCGCCTTGGCGCGGAAGTTTTTCTGGGTCTGCGTTTTGCGGTAGCGCAGGGAATCGGGCAGCAAATTGGCCGCCTGCTTGCCGAAGAAGAGGAAATAGTTGGCCACCGCCAGCAGCGGGAACAGGCAGAACAGCGTCATCCGGACGGTCAGAATCCCCAGGCCGATGCAGCGCAGCAGGGACGTCACAATGCCCCAGGCTGTGAGCAAAATATCGACCCAGGCCAGATATTTCGCCTTGACCGGGATAATATAAAACAAGAGGAACCGGGCGTCGGGCATGATCGTCGCGATGGCCAGGAACAGACTCGCGTTGAGATACGTCGTCGTGGCGCTGCAGCCGATGAGCAGCGCGGCGATGTCCATGACGACGACACCCGTCAGATAGTAGAGATTAAACCGCAGCACGCCCCACTGCCGTTCCAACATCCTGCCCATGAAATAGTAGCACAGCATGGAGATAAGCCCCAGGAAGAGCCCCACGCCGGTGGTATCCTGCAGGTAAGTAAAGACATAAGAGAACAGCCGCCAGACCTGGCCGTGCAGGATCTTCGTGCCATCAAAGCGCAGCAGCCCATAGATGGCGTTGCTGGGGTCTGCCAGGGAGAAAAAATAGACGATGAGATTGCCAATGGCAAGATAGAGCATCAAATTCGGGATGCCTTTGTTCTGATTTCGGTAACAAAACCGCGCAATGCTGCGGCGCAGATTTTTCAAATGACGTCACTTCCTTTTCTTAGTCGCTCTTATGATAGCGAAAATTGCGCCAATTGTCCATAGATAAACTGTGAACATTCGAAGTATCGCCAATTTCTGCCGCCGGTTATACCATCGCTGGAATAAATTGCAAAAAAGCGTTGTGTATACTTGTATTTCGGGCTGGTTTTTAGTAAAATGAGGCAGACCCGCGTCTGTATGCGCGCCGCTGCACCCAAAATTCCGGCAGCAGGCAAGCCCCGCAGGCAGCGCAGGCAAAATTTTCACAACGCGCCGCATCCCGGGCCTTTGGGAGCGGCAGCAGGAGGTACTATGCACAATCGAAAATCCCGCACCTATCCGCTGGCCATCTGTGCCATGCTCAGCGCCATCATTTTGCTGCTGGCCTTCACCCCCTTGGGGCTGATCGACCTGCCGCTCATTAAGGCGACGATCCTGCACGTGCCCGTCATCATCGGCGCGGTGCTGCTAGGCTGGCGCAAGGGGGCGCTGCTGGGCGGCGTATTCGGCCTGGCCAGCCTGGTCAAGAACACCATCGCCCCCAGCGCCCTGTCCTTCGCCTTCTCCCCGTTCATCCCCGTCCCGGGGACGGACCGCGGCAGCATCTGGGCGCTGGTCATCTGCCTGATCCCGCGCATTTTGACGGGCATCACGCCAGCACTGGTCTATGCCGGTGTCCGCCGGTGCTTCCGGAAGAAGAATTTGGGCGTTAACACTGGCGCGTCGATCCTGGCTGGGATCGTCGGCGCGCTGACGAACACGGTGCTTGTCATGGGGCTGATCTATCTGGTCTTCCGCCAGGCGTACGCGACGCTGCAGGGCATCTCGGTGAACGCTGTCCTGGGCGTGATCCTGGGCATCGTCGGCGCCAACGGCGTGCCGGAGGCCATCGCCGCCGCCATCCTGACCCCGGCCATCTGCGTCCCTCTGGGCAAAGCCCTCCGGCTGGACACGCAATAAATATAAATAAATACAAACACGAAACACCCCCTACGCTGGTGCAGGCCCTGGGTCTGCACCAGCGCGGGGGTTTTCAGCATTTTAACGCTGCGTCATAAATTCAGCAGCACCAGGCTAATGAGGATCACGCCGAGGGCGGCCAGACGCCGCCGGGTGAAGCGCTCGTGGAACACGGCAAAGCCCGCCAGGCTGATGAGCACAATGGCGCCGACGCTGTAGGTCGGGTAAGCCACGACCGCCGGGACGGAATCCAGGCTCAGCAGCAGAAACCGGGAGGAGATATAATTCGGCACGCCGATCAAGATACCAAAGAGCACCTCCCATTTTCCCAGGCGCTGCCGCTTGGCAAAGATCAGCGCCGTGCACAAAAGCAGCGCCGTCAAAAACGTATAGACCAGGTACTGATTTTTCAGCGCCGCCTGGCCATAATAGGCATAGACCTTTGCCATAACATCGGTAAATCCCCCAGCCAGCAGCAGGGCGATGAGGCCCCAGCGATTTTTCGCCGGGCCGCTGGCGCTGTCAAAGTGCAGAAGGCCGATGGCGGCCAGGGCGCCTGCAAAGCCGATGAGCTGGCACAGCCCCGGCGTCTCCCGAAAGAGGACGACGGCCAGCACCGCCGGGACCAGCACCCCCAGGCGCATAAACGTCGCCGGGAGGACGACGCCGTTTTGCCGGATATTCCAGTGCAGCAGCACAAAGCTGGTCAGATACAGCAGCCCGCTGAGCGCGCCGACCCACAGGGCCGTCCCAAAACCCGCCGCCTGCACCGGCAGCAGCTGCCCTGGCCCGGCATAAAGGGCGGCCAGCAGGCAGCAGGTCACATAGTTCATCGCCAGCATGGGCATTTGGTTCTGCGTGTATTTTTTGCTCACGCGCATGACGATGGAGATCATCGCGTTGCAGCAAATGGCCAGGATCAGATAAAGCATAGCAGCCTCCGCCGCCGTGCTGCCCAAACGAGCGGCGCGGCGTATTTTTTCTCTGCCTGCTATGATAGCATCTCGCGGCGCGGTTTTCCAGCGCAAATCGCGCCAAGAAATCAGTATTTTTATCCCGATATATCCCCCCGGGGGGCTTGAAGGCAGGCGGCGCGGCGGGTAAAATCATAAAAAAACCGAAAGGATGTGGTCACATGCATATGGCAGACGCACTGGTCGCCCCGGCCGTCGCGGTGACGATGTACGCCGCCTCCGGCGTCACAGCAGGCACCTGCCTGCACACCCTGCGCAAAGAAGAAAACACAGCGGAAAAGCTGCCGACGATGGCCGTCATGTCCGCCCTGGTCTTTGCCGGGCAGATGATCAACTACACCATCCCCGGGACCGGCTCCTCCGGCCACCTGTGCGGCGGGATGCTGCTCTCGGCGGTGCTGGGGCCCCAGGCGGGCTTTCTCTCCATGGTCGTGATTTTGGCGATCCAATGCCTGCTCTTTGCCGACGGGGGGCTGCTGGCCCTGGGGGCGAACATCTGGAATATGGGCTTTTACGGCTGCTTTGTGGGGTACTACCTGATCTACCGCCCCCTCCTGCGCAGCCGCCGGGGCAAGACGCCCTGGAAGCTGGCGCTGGCGTCCATCCTGGGCTGCGTCGTCTCTTTGCAGCTGGGCGCGTTCTCCGTCGTACTGGAGACGTCTCTGTCCGGCATCACGGAGCTGCCCTTCGGCGCGTTTTTGGCGCTGATGCAGCCGATCCATCTGGCCATCGGCCTGGTCGAGGGCGGGATCACAGCGGCGGTGCTGCTCTTTGTCTATAAAACGCGGCCCTCGCTGCTGCAGGAAGTCGGCGCACCGGCGCAGCCGGAAACCGGCAGCAAGCGCAAGGCCCTGACGATCCTGGCCATCGCGGCGCTGGTCATCGGCGGCGGGCTCTCCCTGCTGGCCAGCGGCAATCCAGACGGACTGGAATGGTCCCTCTTCGGCAACCGGGACGGGGGCTACAGCGAAAACCTCGGCCTGGCAGAAGACGACTACGGCGTGACGAGCCGCGCCGGGACCAAGGCGGAGAAGATTGTCGAGAAAACCGCGCTGCTGCCGGACTACGCCTTTGCCAGCGACCCGGAGAACCAGGCGGGGACGTCGGTCGCCGGGGTCGCCGGGGTCGCGGCCGTCGCCGCCGTGGCGGGGCTTGTCTGCCTGGCTGGCAGCCTGCACCGGCGAAGAAAACAGCATTCCAAGGCGCAATAGCCCCCTGCACACAGCCGCGCCGCGTTTGGCGGAACGGCTGTGTGCGCTATTTTGTAAGTATTTTGCCCGTGATTCAGGTCGTCAGGAAGGAGGGCGTACGGTGATATGATGTATAACAAAGCCCGCAGCGCCGGGGCCAACCTGCGCAGCATGGAAGCACTGGCGGACGGCCACTCGCCGGTCCACCGGCTGCACCCGGCGGCAAAGCTGCTTGTGACGGTCCTCTACATCGGGCTGACAGTCTCCTTTCCCAAATACAGCCTGAGCGCCCTGGCGGTGATGGCGCTGTACCCGGTGGCGCTTTTTCAAGTCAGTGGCCTGCGCCTGGGGGAATGCTTTTACAAAATGCGCTATCTTCTGCCCCTGCTGCTGGCCGTCGGCATCGCCAACCCGTTTCTGGACCGGACGCCGCTGCTCCAGCTGGGCAGCGTGACGCTCACCGGCGGTGTCGTCTCCATGCTGACGCTGCTGTGCAAGGGCGTCTTCGCTCTGCAGGCGTCGTACCTGCTGATGGCGACGACGAAGATCGAGGCCCTGTGCGCGGCGCTGCGGCGGCTGCATGTGCCGTCGCTGCTGGTCTCGCTGCTGCTTTTGACCTACCGCTATATCAGCGTACTGCTGGAGCAGGCGGCGCTGCTGTCGGACGCCTACGCACTGCGGGCGCCGGAGCAGCGGGGCGTCCACTTCCGGGCCTGGGGCTCGTTTTTGGGCCAGCTGCTGCTGCGGTCCATGGACCGGGCCAGCGCCCTGTACCAGGCCATGCAGCTGCGGGGCTACACCGGGGAATTTTCCTACGCCGCCAGCGCGCCATTCCATCTGCGCGACGGCCTGTTCCTGCTGGGGACAGGCGCGCTGCTGATCCTGGCCCGCTGCTACGACCTGCCCGCCTGCCTGGGGCGGCTGCTGGTGGGCCTGTAAGCTAGAAGAAACACACAGAAGGAGGGGACGTGCCTTGCTGGAACTGCAGCATGTTTCATTTCAATATGAGCCGGGCAAGCCGGTGCTGGATGACCTGTGCGTTCAGATCCCCGATGGGCAAGCCGTCGGGATCATCGGGGCCAACGGCTCCGGCAAGACGACGCTGATGAAGCTCCTGCTGGGCCTGCTCCCCTGCGACGGGCAGATCTTCGTCGACGATCTGCCGGTCAGCAAGAAAAATCTCCCGGCCATCCGCCGCCGTCTGGGCTATGTCCTGCAGGACTCGGACAACCAGCTGTTTATGCCGACGGTCTATGAGGACCTATGCTTCGGCCTGCGCAACGGCGGCATGGATGCCACTGCCGCCGAGGCCCGGGTGGATGAGACCCTGGCGCGGCTGGACCTGACGCATCTGAAGCACAGCTACAACCACAAGCTCTCCGGCGGAGAAAAGCGCATGGCCGCCATCGCAACGATCCTGGCCATGGAACCGGAGACGGTCATCCTGGACGAGCCATCCAACGCGCTGGACCCGTATAACCGCCGCCTGGTCATCCAGACGATCCAGGCCATGCCCCAGACGAAGCTGATCGTCTCCCACGACCTGGACCTCGTCTGGGAGACCTGCACCCGCGTGCTCCTGCTGACAGCTGGCCGCCTTGTTGCCGACGGCCCGGCCCAGACGCTCCTGCGGGACAAGGCCCTGCTGGAGGAAAATCGCCTGGAGCTCCCCCTACGCTTTCAGGGCGCGTAACGCGTCGGCTTTTTCCGCGTAAAACTTTAAAAAACGGGGCGGTTTTGCACGCAATAGCCGAATGGTGTACAGCAATTGGCGACTTTGCACGATTTTGCTATTTTTATATCGAAATCCGCCCCCGATTTTGTCCAACTTTTTCCTACTAAACCTATTGCTTTTATGGGTAAAGCGTGGTATCATTCAGACAGTAAAACACGACGGCAAAAACCTCCTGAAAGGTCACGCTGTGTTTGCTTTTCTGTAATCATTTCTCCCTCCCATTTGCCGGGGCAGCGCAAGCCTCCCCTAGCAGCAAGGCCCGCTGCTCCGGCACCAAACAAATTTGAAATTTACGGAAAAAACTGCTTGACTTTTTGGCTAGCATTTTGTATACTAGACCTAGTCAAACAAGAGCGTTAGTCCAATAGGAATTCCCAGTCTGACGCCGTGCAGATCGCACAGCATTTGCTGTGATTTTTATTTGGTTTATAATCACACCGCGTTAATTGGCATTAGCTCGGTAGATTGTATGACTAACACATTGAATCGGCAGCTTTTTGCAAGCTGCGTATTACTTAGAATTCCTTCCGTGGCTGGATCCCCCACGGTCAGGTAAGATACCCGCAAAATAAAATCTTTACAATGCAGCGCCGGAGAGAAGGCCATTTCCGAAGCGCCGCCATTAAAGGAGCGAATTATTATGAACGGTTACGAACGTACCTGTAAATTCGTCATGGGTGAGCCCGTAGACCATCCGCCTTTTATGCCGCTGGTCATTGAGTGGGTCTCCAGACAGTGTGGACTCGAATATCCCGACTTTGTCTATCATCCCGATGTACGCGCCAAGGCGTATCTGGAGATCGTCGAAAAGTTTGACATGGACCATGTCCTGCCCGACGCCGACTTCTCCGAGCAGCTGGAAGACTTCGGCCAGGTCCCCAAATGGACGGAAGCCGGTTTCCAGGTCGAGCCGATCATCAACAGCGAGGAAGATCTGGACAAGCTGACGCTGCCGGAATTCCTGCCCGGCACCCGCCAGGGTAACCGCCTGGAGATCCTTCGCCAGGTTGCAGCCAAGGAAAAGGGCAACCGTTACATCTTCGGCATTTGCATCGGCCCCTTCACCGAATACTGCAACGCCCGCGGCATCAAGAAGGCCATGCACGACATGAAGAAGCGGCCCGAGATGATGCAAAAGGGCATCGACCTTTTCTTCCGCAACGGCATGCGCTTTATTGAAGCCCAGCTGGAAGCTGGCGCGGACGGCATCCAGATCGTCGAGCCCAACTGCTCGCTGATCTCCCCGAAATTCTATGAAGCCAACATTATGCCGCTGCACAAGCAGATGGTCGACCTCATCCAGCGCAAGAAGAACGGCTTCGCCCGGCTGCATGTCTGCGGCGACACCTCCGCTCTGATGCCCTACACGCTGGGCACCGGCACCCATATCCTCGACGTTGACTCCGCTGTCGATCTGACAAAGGTCGCGCATCTGCTCGGGCCGCAGCAGTGCTTCTGCGGTAACTTGAACACCTCCGAAGAACTTCTTTTCGGCAAGCCGGAAGGCTTCGCCGCTGCAGTCAAAAAGCGCTACGATGAGACGAACAACCGGATCATCCTCTCTGGCGGCTGCGACGTACCTCCGGATACTTCCGCTGAGAATATGCACGCGTTCCACGACGCAGTTGCAGCATTAGGCAAATAAAGGAAGGAGAGAGAATTATGGAAAACAATGAAACCACCTTAAAAGCCAACAGCATAAGCAAACTAGACGTTATCATCATGGCCATCTGTGCCGCCGGTCCTGTCATGTGCCTTTCCGGCTCTTTGGGCGATATCATGTCTGGCTCCGGCACCGCAGCTGCCCTGGCCTTCCTCCTGGCAACGGTCGTCCTCATTCTGGTCGGCTCCAGCTTCGGCCAGCTGTCCGCTCGTTATAACAGCGCAGGCGGCACCTACGCTTACGTCCGCAGCGTATTTGGCGAACGCACCGGCTTTGTCGCCGCGTGGCTAAATATGGGCGTCACGATCTGTACTGGCGTTATCGGCGCCGTGTTCAGCACCTATCTGCATGAGCTCGTCCCCGCCATCCCCATGTGGGTCGGCATTCTGATCCTGCTCATCCCGATCTTCTTCATCGGCTGGCGCGGTGTTGAAATGTCCACCAAGGTCCTGATCGTTGTCTGGGTCGTCCAGATGGCCCTGATCCTCTACCCCGCATTCCACATTTGGAGCATGAACCCCGATGATATCAGCAATATCCTGGGTAACTCCAGTCAGGCGTTCACCCCCGGTAACGGCATGTCCGGCCTGATGCTGGCTGTTCTGGTCTGCGTCTGGTGCTATGTCGGCTTCGAAGGCCCCGCTTACATGGGCGAAGAGCTCAAGGGCGGCAACAAGGCTGTGAAATTTGCCATCCCTGTCAGCGCCATCGGCATCGGCGTCGTCTATGCCATCAGCTGCTGGGCTTGGACGGGCAGCATGGATATGTCCAACCCCCAAGTTGCGGCAATCGTCAACTCCGGTTCCGGCACCTTGATGGTCGACTACTGCAACCTGGTCGGCTACACCCTGGGCGGCAAGCTCGTCTCCATCGCAGCGCTGGTCTCCTGCATCGGCTGCTTCATCGCCTTCGCAACGACCTCTCCCCGTGGTTTGTTCGACATGGGACGTAACGGCTACCTGCCCGCTTCCACCGCAAAGGTCAACAAGTACCAGACCCCGTCCGTTTCCCTGGTGGTCTACTGCATCGCTTGGCTGGCCGCTGCACTGTACGGCGCTTATGGCAACATGAGCCACCTGTTCACCTTCATGGCCATCTTCGCCAGCGCGACCTACATCATGATCTGCGCCGCGAACATCAAGGACAGATGGAACGAAAAGGGCTTCAAGTCCTTCCTGCAGGATAAGCTGCTGCCCCTGATCGCCATCGCGATCTTGGTCTACATGATCGTATCCTCCGACGCCTCCTCCCTGCTGGCAACCGGCATCTGGCTGGTAGGCTGCATCGTGGCTGCCTTCATCTGGTACGCCGCCCGCAAGAGCAAGAAGAGCGTGTAAGGATCGGATCCTTTCCCAAACCATTGTACCGTGAAAACGGGTAACATATCTCCTTACAATTCCCCCGACGCCCTGCAGCAGATCGCTGCAGGGCGTCAAAGCGTGTCAAAAAGATTTTTGACACGCTTTCAAACGAGACAACGCTGTATAAGCTTGAGTGACAAAATCAAAGATTTTGACTCTCGCTTACCGCTTGGCTGGGCTCTCGTTTGAGGGGATTGCACCCTGCTGCGCGCATAATTTCCACGCCAAAGGCGTGGAAATTCCACAACGCTGCATGGGTTCGACTTAGCCAAACGTGCTGCGCTACGCTTGCACATTTGGAGTCTCACCCAACTTGCAGGGCGAGAAGAGTTTTTCCCGACGTATGCGCTGCATGGGTTCGACTTGACCAATCGCGCTGCGCTGCGTTTGCGCTCTTGGAGTCTCACCCACTTGCCGCCGGAAAAAACAAATTGGACTTTATTTGCGCCGTGCGCGGCGCAAACTCTGCGAGGCTTCTGACAACCCTAGCGCCCTGCAGCAGATCGCTGCAGGGCGTCCATTTTTTGTGCTCTGGGGATTTGTTTACAAAAAATTGACATTCTCCGGGACGGGCTCCGGCATTCGGTGGGGAGCGCGGCGCGGGGGTGCTGTTGGAGCGGGCGATTTTAGTCTGCAATTATTTTTTTCGTTTTTTCGTCTTTTTTTCATTAAAAACAACCATTTTTCAAATCTTTTAAGCCAAAATAATTGCATCCGGCAGGCAGCAAAAGCCCGGATGCTGGCAAAGCGGGCGCGCCTTGGGACAGGTGCGCGTGATTGACAGCTATGATATAATAACGGCATAGTGGATATGCTGCACACGTAGGCCTATTTTGCCTGTGGACCGGGTTTTCCGGCAGGGCAAATGGCGGTGCAGGCCCGGCAAAAGAGCATGGGCGCTTCCCTAATTATGACATTTCACGAATCTCACGTTTTACTCCCTCCGGCAGGTCTGCCGGGGCGGCCGTTTGGAGGTAATGCAATGGCTGACCGCAAGAAAAAACAAGACAGTGTCCGGGTGCCCCGCACGGAAGAGCGGCAGCACCGGAGCGCTTCTCAGACAGCGCTGCACGGCGCGGGCTCCCTTATCAAGCTGATCTTCGGCATCGTTGGGACGCTGCTGCTTGTCGTGCTGTGCACCGGCATTATTTTCAGCGTCCTGTTTGCCAACTATCTGCAGCACGATGTGCTGACCCAGTCCAACTACTCGCTGGACGGCATCAGTCTGAACCAGACGTCCTATGTCTATTATGAGGACAAGTCCGACGGCCAGTGGAAGCAGCTGCAGCGGCTCTACTCGACGGAAAACCGCATCTGGGCCGACCACGACGAGATCCCGGAGACGCTGGTCAACGCCGCCATCGCCATTGAGGACAAGCGCTTTTACCAGCACCAGGGCGTCGACTGGAAGCGGACGATCTCCGCTTCTCTGAACCTCTTCGTCGGCAACGACGCCTTCGGCGGCTCGACCATCACGCAGCAGCTCATCAAGAACCTCTCCAGTGACGACGATATCACCGTCCGCCGGAAGCTGCTGGAAATTTTCCGGGCCCTGGAATTCGAAAAGAAATACACGAAAGACGAGATCATGACCTGGTACCTCAACACGATCTACCTGGGTGAGGGCTGCTACGGTGTCAAGAGCGCGGCCAATGTCTACTTTGCCAAGGGGCTTGATGAGCTGACCGTGGCCGAGTGCGCCTGCCTCATTGGCATCACGAACAACCCCTACCGCTACGACCCGTACCTGCACCCGGAGAAAAACCGGGAGCGACAGCTGGTCATTCTGAAGGAAATGCTGGACCAGGAGCTCATCGACCAGGCCACGTATGACGAGGCCGTCGCCCAGAAGATGGTCTTCCAGAACGGCAGCGCCGAGGATCTCTACACCTGCCCCAGCTGCGGCACAGAGACGGGCGAATACTCCCTGAAATCGGAGACGGTCGAGTATACCGAAGCCGAGCGGGAGGCCCTGCTGGCCCAGGCCCAGCAGCAGGCCGAGGCAAACGGCGAGAGCACGGACTCCCTCATCGTCCCCACCAGCTATACCCTGTATTACTGCCCCAACTGCGGCGCCTCCATCGACCCGAACAATGGCAAGGAGGCGGAGCGGGATTACTCCTACTTTGTCGATACCGTATTCCGCGATGTCTCTGAAGACCTGGCGGAGCTGACGGGCTATGACCTTGAGACCTGTGAGACCATGGTCAAGACCGGCGGTTACACGATCTACGCAACCATCGACCCGACGGTCCAGGCCGCGGTGGACGCTGTCTATGAGGACCTGGCCAATGTTCCCACGACGACCAGCGCCCAGCAGCTGCAGTCGGCCATCGTCGTTGTCGACAACGAGTCCGGCGATATCGTCGGCATGGCAGGCGGCGTCGGCAAAAAGGAAGGCTCCCTGACCCTGAACCGGGCCACCCAGAGCATGCGCTCCCCCGGCTCCTCCATCAAACCGCTGACCGTTTACGCCCCCGCGCTGGACGCCGGGACGATCACCCCGTACTCCGTCTATGAGGACTCCCCGTATAAGGATAACTGGCCGAAAAACCAGTCAAACACCTACTCCGGCGCGACAACGGTCTCCGTCGCAGTGGCAAAATCGCTCAACACCATCGCCGTCAAGGTCCTGGCGGACCTTGGCGTTGAAAAGAGCTTCGCCTTCGCGACAGAAAAGCTGGGGATGGACACCCTGGTGGAAAAAGAAAATATCGACGGCAAGCAGTATACTGACGTCGCCCTGGCGCCGCTGGCCCTGGGCGCACTGACCAAGGGCGTGACTGTCCGCGAGATGACGACGGCCTACGCCACCTTCCCCAACAACGGCGTCTACCGTTACGCCCGGACGTATGTCAAGGTCCTGGACAGCCAGGGCAATGTCGTCCTGGATAACACGCAGAAAACCCACAACGCCATGAAAAAGACGACGGCGTGGAATATGACGATGCTCCTGCAGAACGCCGTCAACGCCGGTACCGGCACCCCGGCCCGGCTGACGGGCATGAACGTCGCCGGTAAGACCGGCACGACGTCCGATGATCACGACCGCTACTTTGCCGGTTACACGCCGTACTACACCGCGTGCGTCTGGTGCGGCTTCGACTCCCAGGATGAGATTGTCCTGACAGGCAACCGGACAAACCCGGCCATCGTCATGTGGCGGCGGGTCATGGCCAAGCTCCACGAGGGGCTGGAGAACAAGCCGTTCTTCGATTCCAGCAATATGAAGACCGTCACCATCTGCACCAAGAGCGGATTGCTTGCCTCCGCAGCCTGCGCGCTGGACATCTCCGGCAACGGCGCTGTCAGACAGCAGATGTTCGCCGACGATGTGCCGACGGAATACTGCACCGGCCACCACACGGTGCAATGGTGCACTGGCGGGCATGGAATCGCCAATGAGTATTGCGCCCAAATGCCCGGCAACGCAGTCATCACCGGCTCTGTTTACCAGGGCAGCAGCTATGGCACCTGTACGGTGCATAACGCTCAGACCGTCGCCGAGGCGACGAAGCCGGAGGAAAACGACGATGGCGACGACGAGGAATCGGATCCCCCGGACACGTCGGAACACACGCGTTAAAACAGAAACAGAGGATTTATAACTATGTGGATCGCAGATAAATGGAGGGACTATGAGGTGCTCGACACCAGCGACGGCGAAAAGCTGGAGCGCTGGGGCCGCTACACCCTGGTCCGGCCGGACCCCCAGGTGATCTGGCGCAGCCCCCGGCGCGATGAACGCTGGCGGCACTATGACGCCCGCTATGCCCGCTCGTCCACCGGCGGCGGCAAATGGTCGGCACATCATCTGCCGGAGCGCTGGCAGATCCAGTACGGGCCGCTGACCTTCAACGTCAAGCCGATGAATTTTAAGCACACCGGTGTCTTCCCGGAGCAGGCGGCCAACTGGGATTATATTATGGAGAAGATCCGCACGGCGGGGCGGCCCATCCGGGTCCTGAACCTCTTTGCCTATACCGGCGGCGCGACGCTGGCCGCGGCGGCAGCCGGGGCGGAGGTCTGCCATGTGGACGCAGCCAAGGGGATGGTCGCCTGGGCCCGGGAGAACGCCAAGTCCTCCGGGCTGGAGGGCGCGCCCATCCGCTGGATCATTGATGACTGCGGCAAATTTGTCGAGCGGGAGATCCGCCGGGGGCGGCGCTACGACGCCATCATCATGGACCCGCCGTCCTATGGCCGGGGCCCCTCCGGAGAGATCTGGAAGCTGGAGAAGGACCTGTTCGATTTCGTCCAGCTGACGGCGGGGGTGCTTTCGGATACGCCGCTGTTCGTCATCATCAACTCTTATACGACGGGGCTTGCGCCCAGTGTCCTGGGCTGCATTATGGACAGTGTCTATACCCCCCGCTTCGGCGGCGGCAGCTGCTGCGACGAGCTGGGCCTGCCGGTGACATCGGGCCTGACCCTCCCCTGCGGCGCGACAGGCCGCTGGGAACCCAAAAAGGATTAACGGAAAACACTTATGGAAACACTGCAAGTCACAGACCTTCACTATACGTACCCCGCCACGGAGGGCGAGGCCGTCACGGATATTTTCCAGGGGCTGGACCTGACGATCCCCCACGGCAGCTTTGTCGCCATTCTCGGGCACAACGGCTGCGGGAAATCCACCCTGGCCAAGCATTTTAACGCCATCCTGCTGCCCAGCGGCGGCAGTGTCCAGGTTTACGGGATGGACACGCGGGACGAAGCGCTGCTGCTGGAGATCCGCCGCAGCGTCGGGATGGTCTTTCAGAACCCGGATAACCAGATCGTGGCCAATGTCGTGGAGGAGGACATCGCCTTCGCGCCGGAGAACCTCGGCGTCGCCCCGGCGGAGATTCGCCAGCGGGTGGACGACGCGCTGCGGCAGGTCGGCATGTATGAATACCGCACCCACGCGCCGCATCTGCTCTCCGGCGGGCAAAAGCAGCGCATCGCCATCGCCGGGGTCATTGCCATGCGGCCCAAGTGCATCGTCCTCGACGAGCCGACGGCCATGCTCGACCCCCAGGGCCGGCGCGATGTGCTGCAGACCATCCGGCGGCTGAACCGGGAGGCGGGCATCACGATCATTCTCATCACCCACCATATGGACGAGGCGGCCCAGGCAGACCGGGTCATCGCCATGGAGACGGGGCGCATCCTGTGCGACGGGACGCCCAAGGAGGTCTTCACCCAGGTGGAAAAACTACAGCAGGCGGGGCTGACCGTCCCGCAGACGACGCAGCTGCTCTACCGGCTGCGGTCCCTGGGCTATGACCTGCCCTTGGACGCACTCTCGGTCACGGAATGCGCGCAGGCACTTCACACTTGGCTGGAGGCCTGACAAACAGATTCGGAGGAAACCACATTGGCGCCTATGCTTGCCGTCAACGATTTGACGCATATCTACAGTATCGGCACGCCCTTTGAGCATGCCGCCATCCAACATGTCAGCTTCACCGTCGAGCCGGGGGAGTTTCTCGGCCTCATCGGCCACACCGGCTCCGGGAAATCTACGCTGATCCAGCACCTGAACGGCCTGCTGAAGCCGACTTCGGGGGAGATTCTCTTCCACGGGAAAAACATCTGGGAGAGTACGGCGACGATCCGTCAGACCCGGTTCCAGATCGGGCTGGTGTTCCAGTACCCGGAGTACCAGCTTTTTGAGGAGACGGTCTATAAGGACATCGCCTTCGGGCCCAAGAATATGGGCCTGGACCAGGACGAAATTCACCGGCGCGTGCTGCGGGCCAGCGGCTTTGTCGGCCTGCCGGAGGCGCTTTTGGAAAAATCCCCCTTTGAGCTCTCCGGCGGGCAAAAGCGCCGGGTCGCCATCGCGGGCGTCATCGCCATGGAGCCGGAGGTCCTCATCCTCGACGAGCCGACGGCGGGGCTGGACCCGGTAGGGCAAAAGCAAATTTTGGAGAACATCCGCGCCTATCAGCAGGCGCAGAACGCAGCCATTCTGATGGTCACCCACAGCATGGAGGACGTGGCGGTCATCGCGGACCGGCTGCTCGTCATGAACGACGGGGCGATCGCCATGCAGGGCACGCCGCCGGAGGTCTTCGCCCACGCGGAGGAGCTGGCGGCCATGGGGCTGGACGTGCCCCAGGTGAACCGGGTCATTCTGGCGCTGCGCCATATGGGGCTGGACCTCGACGCCGGGATCTTCACCGTCGACCAGGCGGTGCAGGCGCTGACCGCGCGCAAAGGAGGCCCCCATGCTTAAAGATATCACCCTGGGGCAGTACTTCCCCGGCGAAACCCTCATCCACCGGCTCGACCCGCGGACAAAGCTGCTGGCTGTCATCGTCTTTATTGTGGCGCTGTTTCTGGCCAAGTCGTTTTTCTCCTACGGGCTGGTGCTGGTCTTTCTCATCGCCTGCATCCGCATTTCGCGGGTCCATCTGAAGGTGATTTTGCGGGGGCTGAAGCCGCTGCTCATCATCATCGTCCTGACAGGACTTTTGAATTTGTTCTACACCCAGGGCACCGTCCTGGTGCATTTCTGGATCTTCACCATCACAAAAGAGGGCCTCATCATGGCGGGCTTTATGATCCTGCGGATCATTATGCTCATTACGGGGACCTTTCTTCTGACCTACACCACCTCCCCCATCGCGCTGACGGACGGGCTGGAGCTGCTGCTGAGCCCCCTGAAAAAGATCAAGGTGCCGATCCACGAGCTGTCCATGATGATGTGCATCGCCCTGCGCTTTATCCCGACACTCATTGAGGAGACGGATAAGATCATGTCCGCCCAAAAGGCCCGGGGGGCGGATTTTGAAAGCGGGCATCTCATCCAGCGGGCAAAAGCCCTGGTGCCGATCCTTGTGCCGCTGTTTATCAGCGCGTTCCGCCGGGCCGATGAGCTGGCGGTGGCCATGGAGTGCCGCTGCTATCATGGCGGCGAGGGGCGGACCCGGATGAAGCAGCTGCGCTACGGCATGCGGGACCTCTGGGCCGGGCTTGTGACGGCCGCGCTGCTGGCCGGCGTCATCGTCCTGCGCAGCTTTGGATACTAGGAGGCGAGGAATATGCGGAATATCGCCCTCTTGCTGTGCTATGAGGGGACAGCCTACCACGGCTGGCAGGTGCAGAAAAACGCTGTGACCGTCGCCGGAACGCTGGAGGCCGCGGCTGCCAAGGTCCTGGGCCACCGGGTGCATATCACCGGCTGCGGCCGGACAGACGCCGGGGTCCACGCCAAGCGCTATATCGCGAATTTTCATACCGACTCCCGCATCCCGGCAGAGCGCATCTCCTATGCCCTCAACACCCACCTGCCTCAGGACATCGCCGTCCGGGACGCGTGGGAAATTCACGACGGATTTAATGCCATCGGCTCCTGCTGCCGGAAGGAATACACGTATCTGCTGTATAACACCCGCATCCGGGACCCGTTTTATGTCAACCGCGCCTGGTTTTATCCCAAGCACCTCGACGAGGGCGTGCTGCAGGCGGCGGCAGACCAATTCCTCGGGACCCACGACTTCGCGGCGGTGCGCTCCGTCGGGACGCCGGTCAAAACCACCGTGCGGACGGTGCACCACTTCACCGTCCAGCGCCGGGGCGATCTGATCGAGTGCCGGGTGTGCGCCAACGGCTTCCTCTACAACATGTGCCGGGCCATGGTCGGGACGATTGTCTACGCCGCCGAGGGGAAATTTGCCCCGGCAGATATCCCGGCGATCCTGGAAAAGGGCGACCGGACGGCCGCCGGGCCGACGGTCCCGCCGGGCGGGCTCTATCTCTCCCAGCTGTGGTACGACGACGGAAAGGTGGCGTTTCATATTGGAGACTAATCAGGCCCCGCAGCCGGGGGCAGGCAAGCCCCGGTTTGATCTGCGGCAGATGCTGGACGCGCTGCGGCGCAACCGGCGGCTGGCGATCGTCATCGCCGTCTTTGTGCTGGCGGTGCTGGTGGTCGGCTTCCTGGCGCTGGCGGGCGGCAATCCGCTGGTGCAGCTGCGGCGGCTCTTCCACCATGGGCAATACGGCACCATCACCTTTGACGCCCACACAAACAATGGCTACGCCGCCTTTGACGGCGGCCTGGCCGTCGGCACCATCAGCGGGCTCTTTACCTACGACCTCTACAACGAAGAGACCAACGCCGTCCAGAGCGGCATGAGCACGCCGCTGCTCAAGAGTGGCGAGGACACCGTCCTGGCCTGCGATATCGGCGGCAGCACCATCTGCGCCGTCAAAAAAGGCAAGGGCACCGTCTTCCAGGACCGGCTCGACGGAACGATCTTAGACGCGGACCTGGCAGACGACGGCGCCCTGTGCTACGCCCTGGCGACAAAATCCGATAAGACGCTCCTCACCGTCCTGGATGCGGAGCAAAATGAAATTTACCGCTGGTACTCGGAGACCGCGTATTTTAACCAGTGCGCCGTCTCCAGCAGCGGCACAAACCTGGCCGGGATCCGGCTGGGCCAGCAGGACAACGACTTTTTGAGCACCGCCGTGCTCTTCCGCACAGACCGGGAGGAGCCGGTAGCAGAGCTGCCCCTGGGCAACGCTCTATACCTCGACCTGGCCTTCCTCGCCAGCCGCACCCTGTGCGCCATTGGCGAGAACGACGCCGTCTTTTTCAGCATCGACGGCAAGCAGACCGGCATATATGATTATGAAGGGGCCTATCTGACCCATTACAGTCTGGACGGCAGCGGCTTTGTCGCCGTGGCGACAAGCCACAACCGCACCGGCGGCACGCCGGTCCTGACGACGCTGGATACCGCAGGCAAGCCCCTGGCCAGCCTGGAGCTGGCGGGGGAAATTCTGGACCTGAGCGCCGCGGGTAATTACCTCGCCGTCCTGACGACGAAGGGCCTGACCATCTACAACGCCCGCCTGAAGGTCTGCGGCCAGACGGCGGACACCAGCACCGCCAGCCGGGTCGTCGCCCGCAGCGACGGGACCGCTCTGCTGGTCTCCGGCGACCGGGCCGAGCTCTTTGCCGGTTGACGCCGGGATCTCTCAAGACAACGAAAGGAGGCGCGCTATGCATCCGAATCTTTGCTCCAGATGTAAAAAGAATGTCGCCGTAATTTTTATCACAAAAATCGAAAACGGGAAATCCGTCAACGAGGGCCTGTGCCTGAAGTGCGCCAAGGGCCTGGGGCTCAAGCAGGTGGATGATATCATGCACCAGATGGGCATCTCTGACGAGGACCTGGACCATATCAACGACGAAATGACGGATATGCTGGGCCAGATGCTCCCGGAGCAGACCGAGGACGACGAGGACAACACCGACGAGACCGACAGCCAGACGGCGACGTTCCCCTTCCTCAACAAGCTCTTCAACAACGCCGACCGGGGCGAGGCCATCGCGCCACAGCCGCCCAAGGACGAGCGTTCCGACGGCCCCAAGCCCGGCAAGGGCAAAAAGCACAAATTCCTCGACCAGTACTGCCTGAACCTGACGGACAAAGCCCGGCAAGGGCAGCTGGACCGGGTCGTTGGCCGGGATGTCGAGACGGAGCGGGTCATCCAGATCCTCAACCGGCGGCAGAAAAACAACCCCTGCCTCATCGGCGAGCCGGGCGTCGGCAAGACGGCCATCGCCGAGGGGCTGGCCCAGCGCATCGCGGCGGGGTCCGTCCCCTTCAAGCTGCGCAGCAAGGAGGTCTATCTGCTGGACCTGACGGCCCTGGTCGCTGGGACCCAGTTCCGGGGCCAGTTTGAAAGCCGCATGAAGAGCCTCATCGGCGAGATCAAGGCCATGGGCAATGTCATTCTCGTCATCGACGAGGTGCACAATCTCGTCGGCGCGGGGGACGCCGAGGGCTCGATGAACGCGGCCAATATCCTCAAGCCCGCCCTCTCCCGGGGCGAGATCCAGGTCATCGGCGCGACGACGTTTAAAGAATACCGGAAGTATATCGAAAAGGACGCCGCCCTGGAGCGCCGCTTCCAGCCGGTGACGGTCAATGAGCCGACCCTGGAGGAGGCCACGGCCATTTTGCGGGGCATCGCCCACTATTACGAATCGTTCCACGGGGTTAAAATTTCGCCGGAGATCGCCCGGCAGGCTGTCCTGCTTTCAGAGCGCTATATCACGGACCGCTTCCTGCCGGATAAAGCCATCGACCTTCTGGACGAGGCCTGCTCTGACGTGAACCTGCGGGACCCGGATATCTCCGCCCTGGCCCAGAAGAAAAAGGACCGGGACGACATCGACCTGGAGCTGAAGCTGCTGGAGGACTCGACGGAGAGCCAGGACTTCGAACGCATGGCCTCCCTGCGCAGCCACCGCTGCGTTCTGGAGGACGAGATCACCGCCCTGGAGGCCAAGCCGACGCCCCAGCTGACCATGGAAAATCTGGCCCACATCATCGAGCTCTGGACGAAGATCCCCGCTTCGAAGATCCAGGCCCAGGAATACGCCCAGCTGCGCAGCCTGGAGGACCGCCTGCGCGCCCATATCGTCGGGCAGGACGAGGCGATCTCCGCCGTGGCCCGGGCCATCCGCCGCAACCGGGTGGGCATCTCGCCGAAGAAGCGCCCAGTGTCGTTCATCTTTGTCGGCTCCACCGGCGTCGGCAAGACGGAGCTGGTACGGGTGCTGGCCAACGAGCTGTTCGACTCGGTGGATAATCTTATCCGGCTGGATATGTCGGAGTATATGGAAAAGCACGCCGTCTCGAAGCTCATCGGGTCGCCTCCCGGCTATGTCGGCTATGATGAGGCCGGGCAGCTGACAGAGAAAATCCGCCGCAATCCGTATTCCGTCATCCTCTTTGACGAGCTGGAAAAGGCCCATCCGGATGTGCTCAATATCCTGCTGCAGGTCCTGGACGACGGACGCATGACCGACGCCCAGGGGCGGGTCGTCAACTTTGAAAATACGATCATCGTCATGACCTCCAACGCCGGGTCCGACCGGAAGGACGGCACCCTCGGCTTTGGCCGGACGATCTCGGAGCTCTCCCAGGAGAAGGCCATGAAGGCTCTGAGCGACTTCCTGCGGCCGGAGTTCATCAACCGGGTGGATGAGGTCATCTGCTTCCACAAGCTGACGGAGGAGAATTTCCGCGCTATCGCCCGCATTATGCTGGAAGAATTGCGCGATGCGATGCGGGAACAAGGTATCGGCCTGGACTGGACGGATGCGGTCTATGACTATCTCGTCAAAAAATCCTACTCCCTCACCTACGGCGCGCGAAATCTGCGCCGGACGATCCAGAAGGAAATCGAGGACCCGATCGCCGAGGCCATCATCGACAGCTTCGAAGCCCCCATCGCCGGAATCCATCTGGACGCCGCACCGGCCGCGGAGAAGATCACGCTCCAGACGCTAGCCTAAACCATCGCACACAATTCGCAAGCACACAAACAGAATATGCAAAACCGGACGCACCGCATAAAAACGCGGTGCATCCGGTTATTTTTTTGCAAAGCAGGCAAACTAAGGCAGGAACAAATTATCGCACAGGAAGATCAGGTGATGGATTATGCCGCAAAAAGGCAAACAGAGCATTTGCTATGCGACCCGCCCGGCGATCTGGAGCTACGCCGCCGTCGCGGGGAAAAAGGAACACGCCGGACCGCTGGGCCAATACTTTGACTACACCAGCGACGACACCTATTTCGGTCAGAAGACCTGGGAGAAAGCGGAAAACCGAATGCAGCAGTTGGCGCTGGAGACGGCCCTGGAAAAGGGCGGCCTGGAGAAAGAAAACCTGGGCGTCGTCTTCTCCGGGGACCTGCTCAACCAGTGCATCGGCTCGTCGTTCAGTCTGCGGGGCACGGGCATCCCAACCCTGGGGCTCTACGGGGCCTGCTCGACCATGGCCGAGGGTCTGCTGCTGGCCGGAGCCGCCGTCGATGGGCGCTACGCCCGCCGGGCGGCGGCGCTGACCTCCTCCCACTTTGCCTCGTCGGAGCGGCAGTACCGCAACCCCCTGGGCTACGGGGCCCAGCGGACGCCGACAGCCCAGTGGACCGTCACTGGGGCCGGGTGCATGATCGTCACCCGGGAGGGGGCGGGGCCGTATCTGGAGGCGGCGACGGTCGGGTCCATCTGCGACCTGGGCATCAAGGACGCCAACCAGATGGGCGCGGCCATGGCCCCAGCGGCGTACGACACCCTGACGGCCCACTTCCGGGACCTGGACCGGACACCGCAGGATTACGACCTGATCGTCACCGGGGACCTGGGCAAGATTGGGCGGCAGATCGTCCTGGACTTTTTCCAGCGCGACGGCGTGAAGCTGGAAAACTACGATGACTGCGGCTGCCTGATCTTCGACCTGCCGGGGCAGGACGTCCACGCCGGGGGCTCGGGCTGCGGCTGCTCCGCCTCCGTGCTCTGCAGCTATCTGATGGCGCTGTTTCAGCAGAAAAAACTCCGGCGGCTGCTCTTTTGCGGAACTGGGGCGCTCCTCTCCCCCACCTCGACGAACCAGGGCGAGTCCATCCCCGGCGTGTGCCACGCCGTTTCGATCTGCGCGGACAAGGAGGGTGCGTGATATGGAATATCTCAAGGCATTTTTGCTGGGCGGCGCGCTGTGCGCCATCGGGCAAATTCTCATCGACAAAACGAATATGACCCCGGCGCGGATCCTGACGGGCTATGTCGTCGCGGGGGTCGTGCTGGGAGCCGTCGGGCTCTATCCAAAGCTGATGGACTGGGGAGGCGCAGGCGCGTCAGTCCCTCTGACGGGCTTCGGCAATCTGCTGGCAAAGGGCGTCCGGGCAGCCATCGACAAGCGGGGCTGGCTGGGCATCCTCACCGGCGGGCTGGAGGCCGCGGCAGGCGGCGTCACGGCGGCGGTCTTCTTCGGGCTGCTGGCGGCGCTGTGCTTCCGGCCCCGGGATAAATCCTAGACGCATAAGCGCCGGACGCCAGGGCATACTAACGCTGCGGCAAGGCCGCAATACTTCAAAGAACAGGAGGCTTCTTACCATGGAAAACAGAAATCAGAAGCAGAACCAGAAGACGAATCAGCAGCAGAATCAGCAGAACCAGAACCAGCAGCAGAACCAGAAAACGAACCAGCAGTAATGCGATGCTGCAAATGCGGCCAGCGCGCCCCATCTGCGCTGCGCCGCCGGAGGCAGGCGCCAGTCAAACGCCCCGGCGGCCTTTGAGCCGCCCCTGCCTCCAACGCACGACCCCCGACGGAGACGCATCTCCGCCGGGGGTTTTCCGATTTTATCTGATTCTATCCAGCTCTCTCCGATTCTCTGCGCCGGGCGCTTTGTCAGACCGGGACGGCTTCCTCGGTGGCGAAGAAATAGAGAAGCTTCTCCTGCACCGGCTTTTGGAAAATTTCCGCCAGGGCCTTGGCGTAGGCGTCGAGCTGGCCCTTGTAGTACGCGGCGGTGCGGGCCTGCGTTTGGGCCGTGACCCGGTCCGTCTTGAAGTCGATGACGACCAGGCCCTCAGGTTCGACCAGGCAGCAGTCTGTCACGCCCTGGAGCATGATCTCCTGCCCAGCGGCCTGGGGGAAATAGGCCCCGGCATCGGCCAGGACGGAGAATTTAAACTCCCGGATGCACGTCGGCGCGTTCAAGATCCGCTGGCCCAGCGGGCTTTGGAACAGCCGCCAGATCTTCTCGCTGCTGACAGCCTCGGCCTGGGCGGGCGTCAGATATTCCTCCCGCTGGAGCCGGTCGATCTCCGCCTGGGTGTCCGCCAGTGTGGCACAGGCCTCGTAGCGCAAAAATTGCATGGCAAGATGCGTCGCCGTCCCGATCTGGGCCGGGCGCAGGGGCTGGGGGCCTGCCTGGAAGCTGGCCTTACGCAGGCGCAGCGGCAGCGGCGCATCGCCGACCTCCTGGTCGAGGAAGCGGCCCTTGAGCTGCGTCGCCGTGATTTTAGAGGGCACCTGGGCCAGGGCGGCATCGGGGTACTGGAAGGCCATCCACTGCCGCAGCGCCGGGCCGGAAAGGGCGGGGCCGTCGTCCTGCACCGGGGCAGCCTGCGCCGCCGGGGCCGGGGCTGCCATGGCATCCAAGACGGCCTGCCCGTCGTGCAGGCAGATGCGCCAGGGCGCGCCCCCGGTCTTCAGCCGCTGAGGCCGCCCGGCGGCGGCAAAGAGCGCCCCCGCCTCGACCCGCTGCATCGCGTGCTGCAGGACCCAGTCGCCCAGGCGCGCCGCCTTGGCTGACAGCGCAGGCCGGGGCAGCCAATCCAGCTGCCAGACCAGCTGCGCCAGCTGCTTGGCAAGGCCGGACTGGGCGTAGGTCATGATCAGCATATCCCGCGCCCGGGTCAGGGCGACATACAGGACCCGCAGCTCCTCCGAGACCATCTCCCGCCGCAGCTGCAGCGCCATGGCCCGCTTGGCCGCCGACGGGTATTGGACGCGGCCCGCCAGGTCGACGACGTTCACCGCCGCGCCCAGCTGGGGGTGCAGCAGCACCGGGGCTGTCATATCCTGCAGGTTGAACCGTTTGGAAAGCCCCGCCAGGATGACGACGGGGAATTCCAGCCCCTTGGATTTGTGAATGCTCATGATCCGGACCGCGCCGCTGGCCGCCTGCTGGCGCAGCGGGATGCCCTGGGCAGCGCGGCCCTCCAGCTGACGCAGAAAGCCGTGCAGCCAGCCGTTTCCGGCCTGCACCGCATCGGACGCCAGGCAGAAAAAGTCCCGCAGGTGGCTGATGCGCGCGCTGCCCGATGGCATTGCGCCGAAGACGCCGGTCAGGTCCAGCGCCCGGTAGAGCTCCGCCAGAAGCGCATCCACCGGCAGCTGGGCCGCCCAGACGCGCCAGGTGCGCAGCTGCTCTAAAAATTCTGCCGTCTTTTCCTCCGTCGCCGCGTGGGCCTGCAGGCAGGCATACAGATCGCCCTGCCGCCGCCCGGCCCGGGCCTGGGCGATCTCATCGGCGGTAAAGCCCAGGAGCGGGCTTGCCAGGGCCGCATACAAGGGGATATCCTGATGGGGATTGTCGATCACCTGCAGGAGGGAGACCAGCTGCGTGATCTCCGGGCAGGCCAGCAGGTCGCCCTCCTGGTCGCAGGAGACGGGGATGCCCCGCTGCTGCAGCGCCCGGACATAGGCCGGGGCGACAGAGCGCATCGTGCTCAGCAGAATCACAATATCCCCCGCCTCGACCCGGCGCGGGCCGGTGGGGGTGGCGACATAGGCTTCCTCCCGCAGCAGGTCCTCAATGCGCTGGGCGACCCAGGCAGCCTCGGCGTCCCGCTTTTCTGGGTGCTCCGTCTCGTCGTCATAGGCAAGGTCGATGCAGTGCAGCTCCACCGTCTGCTGGGGCGGCTCCGCAAGGACCCGGCCGCAGCGGAGGGCTTCGGCGTCGGTATAATCCACATCGCCCACGGCCTGGCTCATGGCGTCGCGGCAAATGTCGTTCGTCGCGGCCAAAATCTCCGCCCGGGAGCGGAAATTCTGGGAGAGCAGGACGCGGCGGGGCTGCCCCGGCAAGGCATCTGCGCAGTCGGGCCAGGCGCGGTATTTTTCCAAGAAGATCGTCGGGTCCGCCAGGCGGAAGCGGTAGATGGACTGCTTCACATCGCCGACGAGGAAGACATTTTTCCCTTCCCGGGAGATGGCGAAGAAGATGCTGTCTTGCAGGCGGTTGGAATCCTGGTACTCGTCCACCATGATCTCCCGGTAGCGCTGGGAGACCTCCCGGGCGATGGCCGTGGGCGCGCCGCCGGGGGTGCAGAGCAGCCGCCGGGTCTCCTGCTCGAGGTCGGAGAAATCCAGCCATTTGCGGCGACGCTTTTCCTGCCGCCAGCGGGCGGCAAAGCGGCGCGTCAGGCTGACCAGTCCGCGGATGGCCCGGCTGCACTGGGCCTGCTCGGCCATCGTCTCCGCCGCCGGGGCGCTAAAGAAGGAGAGCAGACGGGTCAGCTGCTCCTTCTCCTCCTTGCGGGCCGCCTGGAATTGGGCCTTTAACACCGGGTCGGCGTCCTTCCCGGCGGGGGCCAGCTTTGTGAAATCCAGCTGGCGGGCGGCATAAATTTCGTCCCACGTCGCCGCCCTTGCCAGGCGGTCCAGCTGGGCCAGGTCCGCCTGGAGGGCCGGGGTGTATTTTTCCTGCAGCGCGTCGTCCCCGGCGAGGCTCGCGCCCGCCACCTCCAGCATCGCCCGCAGCCGGGTGATGACCTCGCGGTAGTGGGCCAGCAGCAGCTTGCCCCAGGGCGTCTCGTCCGGCGTCTTGCCGTCGGGCTGGCCGCAGCGGGCGAGCCAGGCGTCCGGGTCCGGCTGACAGACGGCCTTGTCAAACAGCTGGCCGATCAGGGCGGCGGCCCGGGCATCGGACCGGCCCGCCCCCAGGGTATCGAGAAAGAATTGGGCGTCCGGGTCGCGCTCCAGCGCGGCATACGCCTCCTCCAGGACCCGCTCCAGGGTCTGCGCCCGCAGCTGGGCGCAGTCGCTCTCCTCGGCGACGCGGAAATCCACCGGCAGCTGCGTCTGGGCGGCATACTGCCGCAGCAGCTGGGCGCAGAAGGCGTGGACCGTCGAGATCTGGGCTAAGTAGACCCGGTGGAGCTGCCGCTGCAGATGCAGGTCATCCGGCGACTCTGCCAGGCGCTCCTGCAGGGCGGCGGCGATCTTGCCCCGGAGCTCCCCGGCGGCGGCGCGGGTATAGGTGATGATCAAAAAATCGTCCACATTGCAGGCGTCCCCCGGCTCGGTGACCTGGCGCAGCAGGCGGTCGACCAGGACCTTTGTCTTGCCAGAGCCCGCTGCGGCGCTGACGAGCAGCGCGCCGCCTGTCTCCTCCACAGCCTGGCGCTGCTGGGGGGTCAGTTCAAACTTTGCCATGTTCTTCCTCCTCCTTTGCCAGGCGCGCCCAGAATTCCGCCGCGCCCGTCGCCTGCAGGCGGCGGAGCTGGGACGGGTCCGGGTGGCAGATCGGTGCGTAGTCGCAATAGGTGCAGGCGCCGGTGGCGCCGCGGCTGTAGGGGTTGGCGGTGATCTTCCCAGCAAAGAGCTCGTCGGTCATCCCGGCCAGCAGGCGGCGCACATGCTGCCGCAGCAGCGCCAGCTGCGCCGGGCTGGCCAGATCGCCGCTGCGTCCCCCTTTTTTGACGCTGTAGGGCAGGTACCGGGGCGTGCCCTCGGCGGGCTCCATGGCCTGCAGCAGCGCCTCGTCATCCAGGAGCAGGCCCTGGCGGCGCAGGTCCTTCTGCCGCACGGCGGCCAGCGCGTCGCCATCCAGCGCCTGGGGCAGCGTCAGCAGATTGCACCGGGCGGGGAAATACAGAACGCCCGCCGGCTTCACCGGGCCGCCAAACTCCCGAGCGCCGTTTTCCTCCAGGGCAAAGAGATACAGCAGCATCTGCAGGCCCAGGCCGGTGAGCAGATCGGTGTAATCAAAATCCCGGTGGCCCGTCTTATAATCCACGACACGGACATAGTCGCCCTGGGGCGTATGCAGCAGATCGACCCGGTCGACTGCGCCGGTGAGCAGCGCCGACCCGGCCTTGCCTTGAATTTCGACGGGCCCCATGGGCGCGCCGGGCCGGAAGGGCAGCTCAAAGCGCACCGGCTCAAAGCGGGACTGGCGCAGCTCGCCGTCCAGCTCCCGGATGACAGTCAGGATCTCCGTATAATTTCTTTGGAACAGATACGTAAAGCGAGGCGTCTCGACCTCCGGGCCGGGGCGCAGCGCGGCGGCGCAGGCGTCCATCTGCGCCCGGGCGATGGCCTCGACGGCCTCCGGCGGGACGCTGGCAAAGCCCCCCTGGGCCTGCACCTGCCGGACCGTCTGCTCCAGCACGGCGTGGACGAACGTCCCATAGACCGGGGCGTTAAACTCTGCCCGGGCCCGGGGCCGGGCCTTGATGCCATAGCGCAGAAAATGCGCCTGGCGGCACCCGGCAAACGTCTGGATCTGGGACGCGGAGAGGTACAGCTTCTGACCATAGAGCCCCGTCACCGTCCCGCGCTGCAGCAGGCCCGGCGTATAGGCCGCCCGCTGGCGCAGCGCCGCCATCCGGCGCTTGACAGCGGCATCGTCCAGAAGCGCGGCAGCCTGGGCCGCCGGGCCGCCCTCGGGCAGGACGGCGGACGCCGCCAGCAGGGCGGGGTCCGAAAACTCCGGCGGATATTGCAGCGCCTCATATTCTGCCAGACGATCCGGAAACAGCCGCTCCATCCGCAGCTGCAAATACGACGGCTGCTCCGTCGCGCAGAACCAGAACAGCTGCGCGCCACAGCCCAGCAGCAGCTGGTGCAGCACGGCCAGGTCCCGGGAGAGGGTGCGCCAGCTATCCGGCGCGAGGGCGATGCCCAGGGCCTGCAGCTGCGCCCGCTCCTGGTCGCTGAAGACGCCGGTGGGGGCCGCATACTGGGGCAGCACGCCTTCATCGCAGCCCGTCAGCAGCAGCGCCCGGGGCGTATGGAACCGCAGATCGCCGATGCTGCCGCAGACGACGCAATCCAGCGCCGCCGGGATGCTGGCCACATGGTACTGCTGCAGCAGCACCTGCAGCAGCTGGGCAAACTGGGCCGCCTCGACAGGCGTCGCAGCCAGGAGGCTGTACATCTGCTCCAGGGCGCCGATGAGGATCTCATGCAGCTGGGCCGTCTGCTGGGACGCCTGGAGCTGGCCCGCATCGTATTGGGCCTGGGCCTGCTGCTCCAGCTGGCCATCCAGCCCGATCTCTTCCAAGAACGCGTAAAACGCCTGAACCATCGGCCCGGCGGCTGCCGCCGACTCCAGCGCGCGGCGCAGGCGCAGCAGTGGGGCCAGGGCCTGGGCGCGCAGCTCGTTCAGGTGGGCAAGCTGGGCCCGGGCATCGTCGTCCCACGCGGCGTCGTAGCCTGCGGGGTGGGCCGTCCAATCAGACGCCCAGCGGCTGCCGGAGATATTCCAGACCAGGGCGTAGTTTTCCAGCAAATCGACATCCGCCCGCGCAACGCCTGCCAGGCCGGATTTGAGCCAGCGCAGGACATCCTCCCGCTCCAGACCGTCGGTGGCGGCGTCCAGCGCGGCGAGGACCATCTCAAACACCGGCTCCTGCAGCAGGGGCCGCTGCCCGGCAAAATACGCGGGGATGCCATACTGCCGCAGGACGGTCTGCAGCGCTGTGCGCCCGGCAGGGTCGTCCGCCGCGGCGACGGCGATCTCCCGATAGCGGAAGCCCTGGCGCAGCAGCTGCAAAATCGTCGCCGCCACAGCTTGGGCCTGGGCAAACGGGCCGTCGAACCGCCGCAGATGCACGCACGACGCCTTCCCGGACCAGGCCGCTCCGCCAGGGGCAAACAAATGCCGGGCGGCAAAGAGGATCTCGTCATTCCGCGCTGGGGCCACCTGCCGGACGAACACCCGCTGCCCGGCCTGGGCCGCCGCTCGCAGCAGCGCCCGGGCCGTCTCGCGGGCCGTATCAAAGACCGGCAGGCCGCGCTCAAGACCGTCGCAGCACAGGCAGAGGGTCACCGGCGCGCCGGACCGCAGCAGCTGCTGCAAGATCTCCAGCTCCACGCCGGTAAAATCAGAAAAACCATCGAGATAAAACGCCTTGTCCCGGGCAAAATCCGTCTGGCCCAGTCGCTTGGAAAGATAGGCCAGGCGGTCACGGGGGTCCTGCTGCCCGGCGGCGCAGACAGTATCGTAGCTCTCAAGGATCAGGCTCAGCTCCTCCAGCTTTCCGGCAAGCAGGCCCTCGGTCTGATCCGCAGCACGGCGCAGGTCAGACGCCGTCACGCCGTAGCTCTTCCACTCGTCCACCGCTGCCAGCAGCTCCGGCAGGAGCGCGGCCCGGCGGCTGCCGGCGGCATAGCGCTTGAGCCGGGAGCGGACCTGCTCCAGCGCCTGGGCCATGGCCAGGACGCGCCCGCCCTGGTCCAGCGTCTGCCGGGCCACACCGCCGGACGCGGCAAAAACCCGGTTGGCAAGCCGGGTGAAGCTCAGCACCTGGGCATGGCGGCAGATGCCGCTGCCGCCCTTACGGCACAGCTGCTGCTCCGCCGCGAAGGACGCCTGCTCCGGCACGATCCAGATCCGCTGGCCATCTCCGGGCTGGCAGAGCGCCGCCAGGAGCGCGGCCCGGTTTGCCTGCCAGTCCTCCCCCCATATAATCTGCAGCATCGCCGCACCTTCTTTCGATTTTGTTATCTCACATTGGTCGGGCAGCCCGCGATAAAAAAGGGGCAGGCGGCCCGACGCCGTCTGCCTCTATTATACATAATTCGCAGCCCTTTGCCAACTCATAGGCGAGGCCGCAGCTGCCAAAATGCCACGGCGCTGGCCGCCGCCACATTGAGAGAGTCCACCCCGTGAGACATGGGGATCTGGACAGCGCAGTCGCAGGCAGCAATGGTCTCCGGGCGCAGGCCGGTGCCTTCGGTTCCCAGGACGATGGCCAGGCGGTCATGGCGGGGGAGCGCCGGGTCATCCATGGAGCGGGCGTCGGGCGTCAGGGCCATGGCGGCGCAGTAAAAGCCTGCCGCCTGCAGCTGCGAAAGCCACCCTTCCCGGGGCAAGAATGCCCAGGGGAGCTGAAATACCGTCCCCATGCTCACGCGGACGGCGCGGCGGCATAAGGGGTCGCAGCAGTCGGCTGTCAGCAGGACGGCGTCGATCCCCAACGCGGCGGCGGAACGGAAGATCGCACCGAGATTCGTCGAATCCACGATGCTCTCCAGGACGGCCAGGCGCTTGGCCCCGGGAAGCAGCTGGGAAAGTGGCGGCTGGGCCGGGCGGCGCATGGCGCACAGGACGCCCCGGGTCAGCGTATAGCCCGTCAGGCCCGCCAGGCAGGCCCGGCTGGCCGTATAGACCGGGACATCGCCGCAGCGCGCCAGCAGGGCGCTGGCCTGGCCGGTGATCTTCTCCCGCTCCATCAAAAACGAGACGGGCTGGCACCCGGCGTCCAGCGCCGTGCCGATGACCTTCGGGCTCTCGGCAATGAACAGCGCCCGCTCCGGCGCGACGCGGCTGCGCAGCTGCGCCTGGGTCAGCTGGGTATAGACCGCCAGCTCCGGCGCGGTCAAGTCGGTGATTTCTATGATATTGACCATCGTTTTGCCCTCCAAATCCCCGCCGCGCCATGAGCGAGTGCGCGGGATATGTCTAATTTTCCCTCGGGCTTCATTATAACCGAACGCAATTCCGCATGCAAGAACAGCGCCCTATTTTAGTTAAATTCAACAATTATATTGTGAAAAATTTGTATACTATTTTTCACTTTGTTGGCATGTAAGACGCATTTTCGGAGTTGACAAAATCCCTGAAACACTTTAGAATGTATTACAACGTTATAGCAATATCACGCTATAGCAATCTCACACACAAGGAGGGTGCGGCGTATCCCGCCGCCACAGGAGAGCAATGAAAAAGAAGTACAGTTCCCCCTATGAGCTGGACGGACGTCTCCCGTTAAAGACGGCCATCCCCCTTGGCATGCAGCACGTGCTTGCCATGTTTATCGGCAACCTGACTGCCCCGATCGTCATTTTGGGTGTCTGCGGCGTTGCCAGCGGTTCCCCGATCCATGTCACGATCCTCAGCAATGCGATGTTCATTGCCGGTATCGTCACCCTGTTCCAGCTGTACCCCGTCTGGAAGGTCGGCGCGAAGCTGCCCATCGTCATGGGCACGGACGCTGGCGTTCTTGGCATTTACATCAGCGTCCTGACGCTGCTGGGCGGCGGCTTTGATTCTTACGGCGTCTTGCTGGGCGCTTGTATCATCGGCGGCTTTGTCGAAGTGATCATCGGCTGCTTCTACAAATACGTCGAAAAGCTGTTCCCGCCGGTCGTTATCGGCGTTGTGCTGACGGCCATCGGCATCAGCCTGATTCCTGTCGGCGTCAACACCTTCTGCGGCGGCGACGGCGCGTTGGACTTCGGCTCCACCGCAAACCTCTTCTTGGCTGGTCTGGTCCTCGCTTCTGCGCTGATCTTCCAGTTTGCATTCAAGGGCTTCATCAGCAACATCTCCCTGCTGCTGGCTATCGTCGTCGGCTATATCGCGGCGATCATTATGAACCTCACGATGCCCCATACGTTTATGACGACGGACGCCAGCGGCGCTGCCGTCGAAGTAACGAAGTCCTGGGTCATGAACTGGTCCGCCATTGGGGAAGCGTCCTGGTTCGCACTGCCAAAATTCATGCCAGTCAAGCTTGGCTTTGATATCCGCGCCATCGTGCCGGTCTGCTTTATGTTCGTCGCCATGACGATGAACACCATGGCCTGCGTCAGCGCACTGACGAAGATCGCCCTGGGCCGCAAGATCACCCACCGGGAAGTCACCGGTGCGCTGAACTGCGACGGCCTCGGCTCCAGCTTGGCAGCCATCTTCGGCGTCCTGCCGAACACGGCCTTCACCCAGAACATCGGCATGGTCAACATGACCCGCATCGTCAACCGCTATTCTGTCCTGATGGGCGCGATCTTCCTGATCCTCTGCGGCTTCTGCCCGAAGCTGATGTCCGTCATCTCCATCATGCCCCCCGCTGTCCTGGGCGGCGTGGTCTGCTACATGTTCGGTACGATCCTGGTCGGCGGCATCGAGCTGCTGGGTGACGAAGGCTTCGGCCCCCGGAACACGGCCATCATCGCAGTCTCCATCGGCGTCGCTTTTGCCCTGGGCAACCGGGAAGGCTCCATGGTTGGTCTGCCCAACTGGTTCACCTCCCTGTTCGCTTCCTCCGGCGTCGCCTTCGCTGCGTTCAGCGCGCTGGTGCTCAACCTGATCCTGCCGAAGGAGAAAAAAGGCCAGAAGCAGGCCCAGCAGCCGACGACGGAAGCCATTGCCGACGAAGCGGCGGCTTTGAGCGGCGATACCACGGCGGCGATCACACCGGAATCCGTTCCGACGGAGGCTTGATTGTCCCCCCTTCCCCTGCTATCTCATGCATTCCTTTTTCACATTCCTTTCTAAAAAATGCGGGAAAGGCCGTCTGTCAGCTCTCGGGCTGCAGGCGGCCTTTTCCGGCGAGATGGGAACCCCGCCCCGGCAAAACGCCGGGGCGGGGTCAGTTTTTGCAAGTGGGCGGCGCATCTGGCGGCGCAGGCGTGGGTCCGTCCTCGCGTTTCTTTCGTTCTGCGCTGCACTTCTTTCTGCGCTACGCGCCGGGCTACGGGGCCTTCTTTTTATAGCCGCAGTCGCAGTACGGGCCGCCGGAGGCGAGGGTGTACTTCCGCACAAACTCTGTCACGCCGCCGGCCTCGCTCATCGTATAATCCAGGTGACACAGGGCGGGCGTGAGGTCATAGAAGCCGAGCTCCTGCATCAGCGTGCAGATGCCGCACTTGGTGAAGCGGCCTTCGTAGCCGCTGCCGTCGGAATATTCGTAAAATTCCATGTTCCACGAGTAGGGGTTCCGGTCCGCCGCCTGGAGGGCTGCCGTCTGCTTCATCGCGGCGATGTCCTTTTCCGTGAATTTGGACTTTCCGCTCTTTCTGCAAAACCAGCGCATTGGCTTTGTCATCATGGCCTGGGCGTAGTATTGCGTCAGCGGCTCTACCGTGGGGCGGTGCGGCATGGAAAGTAGAAACGCACCGAGCATGGCGCAGTTGACAGCGTTCATTTGAAACCGGTCCGCCTTTTCAAACTCCGGCAGCTTCGCGATGATCTGGCGGTATTTGGGCTTCGCCTGCTTCGTGATCTCCGCTGCCGCCGCGGCATCATAGCCGAGCACCGCCGTCAGCTGGCGGCGAAAGGATTTAGAAAACAGCGCCCACATCCCCAGGGGCATTCCGATGTATTGCATTGCATAACCTCCTATTTTATCCGCCCAGCGTACGCACGACGCCAGGCCGTGTTTTTTTATCGGCACCACAGGTTAGCTTTCTCTAACCCATACCCCCACAAAAAGCCGCCAACGGCAGCTTGCTTATGCGCATTCCAATCTTCACAAAAAACACGAAAACTGCTAGCGCAGTTCCGACACCATACAGGGCGAAAGGCTTACCCCAAGGCCATCAACAACACAGGC